>JBLIZM010000031.1:0-3333 GCA_048859855.1 Trichlorobacter sp. | reverse complement strand
TGAATCACTCGTAAACCAGCCGGGGGTTTCCCTTGACAAGCGTTTTGTGTATTACATCCTGGCAGCGACCGGCATCTGTACCGTTCCACTGTCATCATTTGCCACACCGCTACAAGGGTTCCGCGTAACTCTACTGGAAAGGGATCCAAAAGAAACAGAACGTATTTACAAGACACTTGCCAACAAGATTAAGGAATATCTTGCCTCTTAATACTATGAGAGGCCCCGGGGAATGCCCGGGGCCTCTCATACCGTTTACGCTCCGATAATTTTCACCAACACCCGTTTTCTCCGTTTTCCATCAAACTCACCATAAAAGATCTGTTCCCACGGTCCTAAATCTAATTTCCCATCGGTTACTGCCACAACAACCTCTCTACCCATAATTGTTCTTTTTAAATGGGCATCCGCGTTGTCTTCACAACCATTGTGGTGATAGCGACTATAGGGCTTTTCAGGTGCAAGTTGCTCAAGCCAAACCTCGAAATCATGATGAAGTCCTGACTCATCATCATTAATAAAGACAGAAGCCGTAATATGCATTGCATTACAAAGTATAAGCCCCTCTTGGATCCCAGAGTCAGCCAGACAGTCCGCAATCTCTGACGTAATATTAATCAGCTCCCGCCTATTTGCTGTCTCAAGCCATAGTTCCTTACGATACGTCTTCATGCGTCACCTACGCTCTCATAACAGATAGCAATCAACCGACTGGTATTCGTATCAACGCTAAAGCGTTTTTCAACAAATTCTCTACTAGCATTACGATAACGCATTTGAGTTTCACTATTCGTCAAGACCTGAATAATTGCACGGTGCCATACCGCCGGATCATCAGAAGGGACAAGATGCCCGGTTATGCCATCCTGTATTGTTTCCGGAATCCCTCCAATGTTACTGGCAATGGTTGGCACACCGAGATATTGTGACTCTATTTGGAACATCCCCAGTGGTTCATAGGTTGATGGAAATACTGCCAGCGTGGCATATCGTAAAACATTACCAATGTTCGGTAAGAACCCCGCAAAACGTACATGGTGCGTAAGCTGTTCAGCCTCAACAATCCGCTCAAGCTCCTGGCGAAGTGGCCCATCACCAACAATCAGGTACCGTATATCTGGGAAGACATTTTTTAGCGTTTTCAGGGCAGACAGAATAATTTGATGCCCTTTTTCAGCACGAAGCATAGCTCCATGGACCAGTAGTGGACCTTCGCTACCCGTTATCCACGTGATCAGGTCGGCGGGCAGTGACAATGTTGGGCTATCAAGGCGGGTAAAATCAATACCAGGAAGCAGGACCCCAATCTTATGTGCATTGATCTTAGGATTAGCAAGTAACTGGCTACGCAAATAATTACTTGGGGTATACGTCATGTCAAACAAGTAATTGTACGGTACGGCACCTGGAATACCTGGCTGATATGTCCTCATCCGTATGACACGTGTTTTTGTCAGGGGGGAAATACAACGGAATATCTTAACAGACAGTGCACTTATAATCGCATCATGACCACTATGACAAATAACAGCTGCGGGGCGCAGCATCAGAAGTTATTTTAACAGCATAGACAGACTCTGTATATCAGCTGCATTTCTAAAGTGGGTCGGTACGACAGTAAGACCATTCTGCTGAGCACAGGAGAAAACAGCACTATTCTCACGGCAGAACAGAATGGTCTTTATGCTACGCTTCTCCAGCTCAATCATCTGTTGAATAAGCTGCAGCTCTTGCCCACCTAGATTTTTAGAACTTTCCGTAAAGAAGATCGGTTGATAGGTATCAGCCATGCTCCCCCCTGATAATAATAGAAAAGCCCGCAACAAAAGTTACGGGCTTTTCTATGCTCAACCGACAATGTCGGTAATTTGTTTGGCGTCCCCTAGGGGATTTGAACCCCTGTCGCCGCCGTGAAAGGGCGGTGTCCTGGGCCGGGCTAGACGAAGGGGACGCATGATGGTGAGCCGCGTTGGGATCGAACCAACGACCACCTGATTAAAAGTCAGGTGCTCTACCATCTGAGCTAGCGGCTCAAAGGAATCTTTATTTACACCCTTTGAGCTAAATCTGTCAACTCTTTTTTAAACACCAAACGGATTTTTTAACATCATGGTTTGGTCACGACGTGGACCAACCGAAACCATAACAATCGGGCAACCTGCCAACTCTTCCAAACGTTTTACATATTTTTGTGCCAGCTCTGGTAGGTCTTCAAATCGTGATACACCAGTAATATCCGTATTCCACCCTGGGAACTCTTCATATACCGGCTCACAATTCTCAAAAACCTCAAGCTTAGCGGGCAGCGTTTCGAGCTCTACCCCCTCATAACGATAGCCAGTACAGATTTTTATAGTTTCAAAAGAGCTCAACACATCAAGCTTGGTAAGAGCAATACCGCTCAGGCCATTAATGCGTACGGCGTAACGAATAACCATTGCATCAAACCAACCGCAACGCCGCGGACGACCGGTCGTTGCACCAAACTCTCCACCAACGGCACGCAATTGCTCACCTACTTCATCAGTAAGCTCTGTGGGGAATGGCCCTGAGCCAACTCGGGTAACATACGCCTTTGAAATACCAATTACCTCGTGAATTTCTCGTGGAGAGACACCGGTACCCGTAGCGGCACCACCAGCACACGTTGATGATGAGGTAACAAACGGATATGTCCCATGATCTACATCAAGTAGCGTCCCCTGGGCACCCTCAAAAAGTAAGCGCTTACCTGCTGCAATCGACTTTGAGAGCACCAATGCCGTATCAGCCATATAAACTTTTAACTCTTGGGCAAAATCTTGATATGCACGGTAAATTTCATTGTAACCAAACGGCTCAGCTCCAAGTCGCTCAAGGACCGCATTTTTTTCCTCGAGGTTTTCTCGGAGCTTTCGTGAAAAGGTAACCGGGTCCAAGAGATCCATCATCCGAATGCCACGGCGGCTGATTTTGTCCTCATAACAAGGACCAATACCACGACCGGTAGTACCGATTTTCTTATCACCGCTTTGTGCTTCACGCGCAATGTCAAGCCGCTTATGATACGGCATAATAATATGCAGAGATTCTGACAGAAGAAGTGCACTATCATCCTGAAGGCGACCGGCTTCTTTTAGCTTCTTGACCTCTTGAATAAAGACTTCTGGGTCAAGCACGACACCGTTACCGATAACACAGCGCTTACCAGCATGGAGCACACCCGATGGAATCCAGTGGAGCACCCCCTTTTCATCACCGACACCAAGAGTATGACCAGCGTTATTACCGCCTTGATACCGTACTATTTCATCAGCGAACTCGGTATAGATATCAACAACCTTACCCTTAACT
>JBLIZM010000030.1:0-7888 GCA_048859855.1 Trichlorobacter sp. | reverse complement strand
GGTAAAGTTGTCAGCCTGATGGACTACGGTGCATTTGTTGAGCTTGAGACCGGTATC
Source organism: Trichlorobacter sp. (assembly GCA_048859855.1). Lineage (GTDB taxonomy): Bacteria > Desulfobacterota > Desulfuromonadia > Geobacterales > Pseudopelobacteraceae > Trichlorobacter. The sequence continues at coordinate 7,831 of JBLIZM010000030.1, read as the reverse complement.
GAAGGTCTGGTACACGTTTCAGAAATGTCGTGGACTAAGCGGGTTCGTAAAGCTGCTGACCTGCTGTCTATTGGTGATGTTGTCGATGTCGTTGTCCTTGGGATTGACATGCAAAACCGTAAGATATCCTTGGGGCTTAAGCAAATCTCTGATAACCCATGGGAGTCAATCGCCCTGCGCTATCCAATCGGAACCAAGCTGGAAGGTCAGATTAAGAACATGACCGATTTCGGTATGTTCATCGGTATCGAGGATGGTATTGACGGTCTGGTACACGTTTCAGACATCTCCTGGACCAAGCGGGTCAAGCACCCGAGCGATATGTTCAGCAAAGGTGATTTAGTACAAGCTGTTGTACTGAAGATCGATCCTTCAAACGAGCGTATCTCACTTGGTATCAAGCAGCTGAGTCCAGATCCATGGTCACTGGTTCCTACCAAGTACGCACCTGGTACCCGTCTGTATGGTAAGGTTGCATCAACGACTGACTTCGGTGTGTTTGTTGAAATCGAAGAGGGTATTGAAGGGTTGATTCATGTGTCAGAGTTGTCACGAGAGAAGATCCCTTCAGCGAAAGACTTCGCTGCAGTTGGTGATTCACTTGAGGCGGTTGTTCTGAATGCCGACTCACGTGAGCGTCGTATTTCTCTGTCAATCAAGGCATTGGCTGCTGCAGCAGAGAAGGCAGAATTTGAATCATATCTTGGCGGTGGCCAAGGTGAGGCAACTTCAAACCTGGGTGACCTGTTGAAGAGCCAGCTTGAGAAGTCCAGCTAAGGACTAATCATTACCATCTGTTGAAATGTATAAGGCATGGGCCATTCGACCCATGCCTTATTTTATGCAAACAAAGGACTCGTCATGGTAGAAGCCACACCAAGAAAAACATGCACCGATTCGCCGCCTGGTCAGTTCTTAAAGGGAATTCGTGAGTTTAACCAGCGAGAGTGGTATGAATGCCATGAAACGGTAGAAGAACTCTGGATGGGAGCCCGTGGTGAAGTCCGCCATCTCTATCAAGGTATTATCCAAATTTCTGTAGCGCTTCACCATTGGCGAAATGGTAACTTTGTCGGTGCAGTCAGCTTATTAGAGAGTGGTGCAGATTATTTACGACAGGTGCCTGAAGGTTGTCTCTGGGTTGATGTCTCAGCATTGATTGGCGATGCACTCCGTTTTCGTGATGTCTTGTTGACCCTTGGACCTGAAGAACAGCATACCATTGATCAGCAGCTCGTTCCGCTGATTGCTACCTGTTCTTTATAACGACTAAGGAGTCGGTGTCGGACGACCATCGGAGCGCTTAATCGTTTCCCATTGTGCACCACCGCTCAAAATTCGCTGTATGGTATCGGTCAGCCAGCTCGGAACAATAGGAGCGGGTGGCTTTGGTTGAATCGGTTGGGCATCATTTTGAAGCAAACGGTTTTGTGTTTTATCTGACTGTGGCATTGGGATTGAATCGGCAGATACAACTGTTGATATGAACACCCCGGTCAGGAGCAGTATGCACATGAAGATGGAGAAGCTGTACCGAGGGACGATAGTCATGATTTGTTTTTGAAATGGGGTGTCATCACGGTGATGACACCCCCTGTTGTTTGTTATCGTGAAGATGCGGCGGCAACCATTAACTCACTAACCAGACGAGTGAAGGAAAGCGGATCTTTGATTGGTGAACCTTCGGTCAACAATGCCTGATCATAGAGCAGTCCTGCATAGTCCTTTAAACGAGGGTTGTCCGGATTGCTACCATGCATGTCAGACATAACCTTGACAATCGGGTGGTCAGCATTGAGTTCCAACACGCGCTTGTTTTCAGGAACATCCTGATTCATTGCACGCATGATACGTTCCATATTGGCGTTCATACCGTATTCATCTGCAACGAGACAGCAGGCACTGTCAGTAAGCCGTTTACTAAAACGTACTTCCTTCACTTTTCCGTCAAGGGCACTGTTAATGAATTCAAGGACGCTTCCAAAGGTTTGTTTGGCAGCTTCCTGCTTTGATTCACGTTCTTTCTTCTCATCTTCCGTATCAATATCTACATCACCGCGATCAACAGCTTTGAGTGGCTTCTCATCGTATTGATTGAGTGACTGCAGTACCCATTCATCAACAGGATCGGTTAGGAACAGGACATCGAACCCTTTTTTCTTGAATGCCTCAAGCAAGGGTGATTGTTCTACGGTTTGCCGGTCTTCGCCGGTAATGACATAGATTTCTTTTTGGTTTTCGGGCATCCGCTCAACATACTGCTTTAGGCTGATATAGCTGCTGGTTTCAGAGTTGCTGCTTTCAAACAGAAGCAGATCCTGTAACTTCTCACGATTAGCAAAGTCGAGGTGCACTCCTTCTTTAATAATCGGGCCGAATTCCTGCCAGAAACTGACATAATCATCGTATTCTTTTTCTTTGAGGTCACTCAGCGTACTAAGGACCTTGCCAACCAGGCTTTTCTGGATACGGCGGATCTGCTGGTCTTCCTGAAGCAGTTCCCGCGAGACGTTGAGTGGTAAATCGGCAGAATCAACCACACCGCGTACAAATCGCAGATAATCAGGTAGGAGTTCATCGCACTTTTCAGTAATAAATACCCGTCTGACGTACAGCTGGATACCGCGTTTACGTTCTGCCATGAAGATGTCGAATGGTTTTTTAGCCGGAAGATAGAGCAGGGCTTTGAACTCGCTGGTTCCTTCTGCGGAGAAGTGAATGGTTCGGAACGGGTTCTCAAAGTCATGGGCAACATGCTTGTAGAACTCTTGGTATTCTTCTTCGCTGACATCTGACTTAGGGCGTGCCCAGATTGCTTTCATAGAGTTGAGTGTTTGAACTTCTTCTTTCTCTATGGTGCCGCCGCCTTCAATCTCATTTCCTTCATCATCGGTAACCGGTACGGTCCGGGTTACCGTCATCTGAACCGGGTATTGGATGAAGTCGGAGTACTTCTTGACAATTGAGCGAATGCGCCATTCATCAAGATAATCCACAAACTCTTCCTTCAAGGTTAAGACGATGTCGGTGCCCCTGGTTGTTTTTTGGCACTCTTCAATGGTGTAGTTCCCGTCACCAATCGACTCCCAGCGGGTAGCATGCTGTTGGTCACCAGCACGACGGGTAATCAGGGTGACCCGTTCAGCTACCATGAAGGATGCATAGAAGCCAACGCCAAACTGTCCGATCAGTTCAGGCTGATCAGCTGCAGCTGCCTGCTTGAGGGTCTGCATGAACGCCTTGGTTCCCGACTTTGCGATCGTGCCGATGTGCTCTTCAACTTCGCTGGCACTCATGCCAATACCATTGTCGCTAATCGTCAGTGTCTTCGCATTCTTATCGGCAGCGATGGTAATCGTCCAGGTGCTGTTCCCTTCAAGCAGTGATTCATTGGACTGTGCTTCAAAACGTACTTTATCAATCGCGTCGGAGCTGTTTGAAATAAGCTCTCGAAGGAAGATGTCACGGTTCGAGTAGAGAGAATGAATAACCAGGTCGAGCAGTTGTGTAACTTCGGTCTGAAATTGTTTGGTTTGCTTAGCCATAAACAATAAAGCTCCTTCAGGAATAATAGGTCTTACTCTGTAACAGTAGGTACGCTGAACGAAATTTTCAAGGGGTCAGCGCCGAACATCAAAATAACGGCCTTCTGGATGATGAAATACCAGTGCAGACACGCTTGCTTCGGGATCCATCATGTCTCCTTCGGTCAGCTGTATCCCGATTTGCTCGGGCTTTAGAAGTTTGAATAACTTCTCCTGATCGGAAAGCTCCGGGCAGGCAGGATAGCCAAAGGACACTCGGATTCCTTGATACTCGGCATTAAATATCTGTTTAAGGCTGAGTGCTGGATCGTCAATCAAGCCCCAGGCTGTTCTGATCCGCTTGTGCAGGTATTCGGCGGTCGCTTCTGCAAGCTCAAGGGCGAGTGCCTGTAAAAGGTGGGAGCGAAGATAATCGCCCTGTTCTTTTAATGCTTCTGAACGTTCACGAACACCGGTGCCGCAGGTGACGGTAAACAGGGCAATAGAGTCTGGATCCCCACTGGTTGCCGGACGCACAAAGTCAGTGATACAGAGCCGTTCGGCACTGGTTTGACGTGGGAATTTGAATCGCTCAACAAGAGAGCCGTTATCATACAGTAGTAAATCATCGCCATCAGCCTGTGCCTGATAGAAGCGATAGAGGGCCTGAGGCTTGATCAGTCCCTGTTCCTTAATTTCAGCAAGGAGTTCTTCTACGGCCTGATGAACCTTGAGCGCTTTCGGATCACCGTCTGCGAGCAGTCGATCAACAGGACCGGTCAGGCCGAGATGCTTACTGTAAAGCATCTGGCGATTCAAGAGGCCGATCACTTCGTTTAAGGGAATGTCCCTAAGGATATGTTGTTCAAAATCAGGCGCTGATGGTACAGGGGTGGTCGTTGACACTGCTGACCGAGCCGCAACGTCGTGGTCATTTGCCAAGCGGCTCGAAGATTGACTTGGCTTCGGTGCCTGTGCTTGTTGTTCACGTACTTGATTCAAGAATGTGTCTCGTTCCGATGACATAAGGCGGTTTGCCAGGTCAAGACCAGCCATTGCGTCTTTTGCATAGAGCACCGGTCCATCATATGCCGGTGCAATCCGGTTATCGGCAAAGGCCCGGGATAGTGCAGCGCCGCCGACCATAATGGGTGCATTGATCCCTGCCGCTTTGAGATCCTGGGCGGTGAGCACCATTTGCAGTGCACTTTTGACCAGAAGACCTGATAATCCGATAAAGTCCGGCTTATGGGTACGTGCTGCAGCAATCAGCTCCTCTGGAGCAACCTTGATACCGAGATTGATGACCCGATAGCCATTGTTGGAGAGGATGATTTCAACGAGGTTTTTACCGATATCGTGAACATCCCCCTTAACGGTTGCCAAGAGCATTGTTCCTTTGCAGGTAGTTTCTGACTTGTCCATGGAAGCTTCAAGTTGCGTAACGGCTGCCTTCATTGCTTCTGCGGACTGAAGAACCTCAGCCACAATCAGCTGATTGTCATTGAAGAGCCGACCAACCTCCGCCATACCAGCCATAAGCGGTCCATTGATGATGTCAAGTGGTTGGTCACCTCTGGCGAGTACGGCATCGATATCAGCAGCAAGACCGTCTTTACTACCATCAATGATGTATCGAGAAAGCCGCTCGTCAATCGGAAGCTCAGGAGCAATTACCCGCTGTTCTGGTTTTTTGTCGCGAAACGCAGCTGCAAAGGCTCCAACCGGATCGGTACCACGCCAGAAGATTAGATCTTCTGCCAGTGTGCGTTCATGCTCCGGAATTGAAGCATACCGCTCAAGCTTCTCGGTATTAACAATCGCGTAGGTAAGACCTGCTTTAACACAGTGATACAGGAACACGGCATTCAGAACTTCGCGGCCTGCCGCCGGTAGTCCGAAGGAAACGTTGGAGATGCCGAGGATGGTACTGGAAGCGGGAAATGCCTCGCTAATCAGACGAACACCTTCAATCGTCTCTACCGCTGAACCGATGTAGTTCTCATCACCACTGCCAACGGGAAATACCAACGGGTCAAAAATCAGATCTTCCGGTTGTAGACCATAGCGACCGGTTAGCAGTTCGTATGATCGTTTGGCAACTGCCAGCTTACGCTCACGGGTGACCGCCATGCCGTTTGCCGGATCCTCATCAATACATCCAACAACGACAGCACCACCAAAGCGGTGCAGCAAGTCAGCTACCTGACGAAAGCGTTCCTCACCGTCCTCAAGGTTGATCGAGTTGATAACAGATTTACCCTGAAGGCTGGTGAGTGCCAGCTCGACAACACTACTGTCGGTCGAGTCAATCATGATTGGTGCACGTACTTTTTTCGGCAGAAACTCGAGCATCGATGCCATATCGGCATATTCATCACGATCAGGGTTCGCGACACAGATATCGATAACCTGTGCACCGGTTCTAACCTGTGCACGGGCTATTTCAGCCGCTTCTTCAAATTGCCCTGCGACCAGCATGTTTTTAAACTTACGTGAGCCAATTACGTTGGTACGTTCACCAACCAGAACCGGGCGGGCATCGGTATCAATCAGGAGCGGTTCAATTCCAGAGATAAGACGGCGACGCTCGGTGACCGGAACACGTGGCTTACGCCCGGCAACCATCTGGGCTATCGCTTCGATATGTCCTGGAGTTGTGCCACAGCAGCCTCCAATGATATTAAGCCACCCCTCGTCAACGAAGCGGGTGAGCTTTTGTGCCAGAGTGGTTGGTGTTTCAGCATAGTTGCCATTTTCATCCGGTAACCCGGCATTGGGGTAGACCGAAACACCGCAGGTTGCCAGTTCAGAGAGAGAGCGGACATGGTCCGTCATAAACTCAGGTCCCGTCGCACAGTTAAGACCGACGGATAGCAGCTCGAGACTGGTCTCGAGGTGGCTGACGCTGGCATAGAGCGCTTCAATACTCTGCCCGGCCAGCATGGTGCCGGTTGGTTCAATGGTGCCGGAGATCATGAGTGGTACTGAACGCCCAACAGCAGCGTTCGCAAGACGAATACCTTCAGTGGCTGCCTTTAGGTTGAGTGTGTCTTGGGCTGTTTCCAGGAGAAGCAGATCGACACCACCACGCAGTAGTGCTTCAGCTTGTTCTTGAAAGCTCCTGACTAATTCAGGAAAGGTTACGCCTCCGGTGACCGATATGGTGCGGGTCGTTGGTCCCATTGAACCAGCAACAAAGCGTGGTTTGTCAGGAGTGCTGAACTTGTCACAGGCCTGACGAGCAAGCTCTGCAGATGCGATGTTGAGCTCAGCCACCCGGTCAGCTAAATCATATTCAGCCAAAACAATGCTGGTTGAACCAAAGGAGTTGGTTTCTATAATGTCAGCTCCGGCTGCAAGATAGGCTTCGTGGACTGCACGAATCACATCAGGGCGGGTAAGCACTAACATCTCATTGCATCCTTCAAAGGCCGCCCCGCCGAAGTCATCAGCAGTTAAGTGGTACCCTTGAATCTGGGTTCCCATGGCTCCGTCAAGGACAAGAATCCGTTCAGCAAGTGCTTGTTTGATGCTGGTGGTGGTATCGGTCATGGTAACAGTCCTTCGGTTAGTTCAAGTATCGCTTCTGCGCGGTTGAAGGTGTAGAGATGAACGCCGGCGACACCATGGGCAAGCAAGTCTTCAGCCTGACGACGGGCATGGGCGACCCCGACGGCTCGAACTGCTTTTGCACCGCCACGGCTGTCAGCCTCAATAAGTGCCTGCATGAACGGTTCAGGGATAAAGGCACCGGAGAGCTCCTTAATACGGGTAATCATATTGAGATTGAGAATTGGCAGGATCCCTGGAATGATTGGCTTGCTAATCCCACGTTCGCGTGCCCGTTCAATAAACCGGTAGTAGAGATCGTTATCGAAAAACATTTGGGTAGTAGCAAAGTCTGCCCCAAGGTCAAACTTGAGTTTGAGATAGCCAAGGTCCGATTCGGCTGAAACCGCTTCGGGGTGAACTTCGGGGTAGGCGGCAACGCCAATCCCCATTTCAGGATGACAGTTTCTTACAAAGCTTACCAGATCTGAAGCATAGTGCAGTGGGCTTTCGGTTAATGCTTCCTGGCGTTCACGATCGGTTGGTAAATCACCTCTGAGTGCCAGCACGTTTTGAATGCCGGCCTCAGCCAGTTGATCAAGAAAAGCGGTTAAGCGGTCAGTTCTCGCTCCAACACAGGTCAGGTGTGCCATGGTTTCGATGCCAAGCACCCGTTGCATATGGGTTACAATTTCCAGGGTTGCATCCTGATTACTTCCTCCTGCACCATAGGTTACCGAGGCGAGATCGGAAGA
>JBLIZM010000029.1:0-4964 GCA_048859855.1 Trichlorobacter sp. | reverse complement strand
TGTAAATTCCTTTGTGAGTTATGGGGGAGAGGTTTTTGTTTCTCTTGTTGACTCTAATCAAAATTTTACCCCAAATATAGCGAACTCGGCAAAATGGGCACCTGTCACAAGTAAAAATCTTTTTTCGGACTATTCAAATCTTGTTGATGGGCAATCGGTTTCCGGGGACGTAACTCCTAATGTCTTCAATTTTAAAACACTGGCAAGCGATCCAAAGTCACTTGTTTTAACACCGGATACAGAATGGTCCTTTGTTGTCCCATACACCTGTTATTATGATATTGATTCTGGATTTAGCACCATAGGAGACTACGCATCTGGCGACTGGGTTAATATCGAGGTATGGGAGGAAACCAGCCCAGGAAACTACACTTCCAACATTCTTTTTTATAAAAAATTTACTTCAACGGAAACGCTTATTGCCATAGCGTCAGGAAAAATAAAAGCAACAAAGGGCAATCCATTAACAATAGTGATTACTCAATCAAGGGCGGCCGGGCCGATTACTATTTACGGGCAAGTTCTTGTAAGCAAAATGGATATATAAATGTCCCCCTTCAACTTCCCTTCAGAAACGGTAAGATTTGAGCGAGCAGGGGCCTTCCAGTATGTCGGAGTGGCCCCTAGTGGGACTCTTGAAAGCTCGGACGCCTGGAAGATCATGCGCATGACATACTCGGGTAACGAGGTGACGGCCATTGAGTGGGCCGACGGGAATAAGAACTATGATAATGCGTGGGACGATAGGGCAACAAAGACTTACTCATGATTCCAGCAATACGGACAACTGAGCAGATTTTTTTTATTTCTGGTCAAGTTGTCCGTGGACTTCGCGATCTTTTTGAAATATCGGAAGACGCCTACTTCTCCCTTGAGACTGGAATACTCATAAGAATAAACGACTTTCTCTTTATGGCCTCAGAAATGGGGCCAGAAAGTCAATTTGATTCCGTGAGAATGTCTGAAAAAGTCGAGAAGTTCATAGAGAAGAATGACGTTGAACTTGTTCAAGTTTTTGATGGCGTTTCTATTTTTGTAAACTCTCAAAAAGATGAAATCGTAAAAATCGGGGAGAGTTTTGGGGTTTTGGTAAATTCCATAAGATTGGAATCATTAAATATATCTGAAATTATAGAGAAGCTTGCCTCAAAAGCAGACTCAGAATCAATTCTTATTTCAGAATTCACTAGAACCGACGTAAGCAAAAAAAGTCAAGAAAACATAATTTTAAGTGACTCCCTGAGCGTAAAGGTATTTTCTTTTTCTACAGATCAAGCTACAATCAATGAAAATGTTACAATTCTTGTTTTTTCACTTGAAAGCAACATTGTCAACGGCTCAACCATAAACGGAGCAATCATCTAATGAAAAGCAAAATCAACGTAGTCGGAACCCTGAAATTTTTTAACGCAAAAGGCGAACTCGTGCGCGAGGAGAAAAACCTCGTAGTGAGTGCTGGCCTCAATGTTATCGCCTCAAGACTTGCCGGAACTTCAAAAAATGCAGTAAGTCACATGGCAATAGGAACGGGGACAACGGCCGCAAATGCCTCAGATACAGCACTGGAAATTCAGAAGGCCACAAGATTGGCGGCCACAACTATCACAGTCACAGCAAACGCTATTGAGATCGTGGCAACATTCCCAGGGACAACTCACGCCGGGGCGATCACTGAGGCCGGGCTTTTTAATGCGGCAACTCTCGGGGAGCTTATTTCCCGCGTCGTTTTTGCGCCCTATACTCTCGGATCTTCCGACGCTCTCACGATTACCTGGACTCTCACTTTCGCAAACTCCTAATCGGGGGATTTATGTCGATTCTTGTAAGCAATAACGCAGGATCTAAGCTGAGCGCAGGGATTGACAGCGTTCAAACATCAATTTCTTTGACGACGGGTGACGGGGCACTATTCCCCTCGCCTGTATCGGGTTCTTATTTTTACGCCACAATTTCAGAAGGCTCCACAATAGAGATCGTCAAGGTCACAGCAAGAAGCGGCGACAATTTGACGATAATAAGGGGTCAGGATGGCACAACGGGGCACTCCTTCACGATTGCCGCGAAAGTCGAACAGCGCTGGAACCGCTTACAGATAGAGGAAAAGATTTTAGACTACGCCAAGTCGAGCGTAGTGGATCTTTCTCAGGGCCAAAGCGTCGTTATTGTCAATTTTTCGACAGCTAGAGCAGACGATAACTATTCCGTAAAGTTGTGCTTTGAATGCCCAGACGACAATCCAATTTTTTTACAGTGGATGCTCAAGACAAAAACAGCGGCCGGGTTTACGGTTACTCTTAGCGCCCCTGTAGACTCAACAAACTACAAAATGCACTATTCCATAGGGAACAACTCATGAAGGAAATCATCTTTCTTTTATTTTTGATTTTTGCTTACAACTCTTTCGCTGGAAACTCCACATATATCAAGGGCCCTATGCTCGTGAAGAGTACGACAGTGAATAGCGGGGCCGCGGCCGTGACATTGACGGCAACTAGCAATATGGTTCAAGTATTTACGGGCGTAGTTGATCACGATGTGCAATTGCCTGCCATTTCATCAATTCCAGAAGGTTTTGGATTTGAGTTTGTGAATGAATCGACTGGAATTCTTCGCGTATTCGATAGTCTTGGAACTCTCAAACAAACGCTTTTGGCATCAAAGAGATCTAATTTTTACTCAGCCAATGGGTCGTGGTCGCTTACAGAGCCTAGGTACTATCTGGACGAGCTTCTTGACGTAGATACAGGTACCCCTTCAGAGGGTAACACTCTTACTTTCAACTCATCTACGAATAAATGGGTAGCGTCTGCTCCTCAAGTTGCCGCTGGTTCTGCTCAATGGATTTACCCATGGAGTGCATCTAGCACAACGAATCCTGCTTATCTGAAACTTGATTATCAGCCACAGAGTATCTCTGAAGTATCAGCAACAGTAACCGTATCCAGTGGGACTCCTGCACTCATCAGAACTTGGATTTATGATTCTGAATATGGTGATACTTCAGTTCCAGCAGGGGAATGGACAGTGGATTTCTTTGCTTCATTAGACTCCACTGTAGGGCATACATGGGTCACAGCAACAGTCTTCGCAAGGACGTCAACAGGAACAGAGACAAGTTTGTTTACGATGACTCTCCCTGATGTAAATAGTACATCGATTGTTGAACAGGTGAAGAAGGTTATTTCTCAAGCGTACACGGTGAATGCTACCGATAAAATCGGCGTCAAGGTCTATGCTAATACAGACGCGGCTACTCCTAAGACTCTTACTTTTTATTGGGGTGATGCAACTCACTACTCACGCTACAGCGGTCCATTTATATCTCGTCACAATAATCTAAGAGGACTCCAAGGTGGTTCCGCAGGCGAGTATTACCACTTGAACCAAGCCAAGTACAATGCCGCTCAGAACCTTACTGCAAGCGGTACAATGACTATTTTCACAGGTGACACTCAGACGGCTATTGGAAACTGCGTTTATTTTGGTGATTCTATGACCGATGGTAGCCATAGAAGTTGTCAGGTGGGCGGTGCTTTAATTTATTCAAAACGTGTTTCTGGCTCATGGTCAGAAGTTTACAGAGTGGAGTAATAGATGAAAAAGATTTTAACTCTTGTCCTTTGTTGGCTCTTAGCGTTTTCTGCTATCGCCGAAACAACTTTTAAAGCTAAAACTGCTGCTAGTGTGGCAGGTGGCTATGTCACATCATTAAACAAAGTTGACGGCTCTTTTGAAGATGGTACTACTGGATGGGTCGCAAGCGTTGGAACAATCACAGCGACCGCCTCTACTGAATTCCAAGGAAACTTTAAAGGGGTTTGGGCAGGTACGGGCACTGGTACGCTTGATCTTCAGTGGACTGCTACGGCGTCGAATACTTACGAAGCCAGCGCACAAGTGAACGTCAAAGGCGAAGACGGTGTCTATATTTGCGCTTATATTGGAACCACTGAGACAGGATGCAAACTAATTCCTGCACTCTCAAAGATTCAAAAAGTTTCCGTAGTCGCTGACTCTAAAATGAGTTCTGCTTTTTATCTTCGCTTAAAGCACACAGGTAGCGACGCTTTTAGCGTTGATGTTGATGATGGGAAGATTGAGCCGTTTACTTTCCCGACGGCGGCGTTGAATGAAACTCAGACATTCGAGCTTCCTATTGTATCGTCAGGCATAACGTACAATGGCTACCTTTTAGCAGCCCCTAGTGCAGTCAAAACCACGGGTTCGGGGCTATTCATAAGAGACACTAGCGTCACTCAGATCAGACTGAAGGCACTTAAAAATATTATAATGAGTGGTTCTTTGTCTTTGTCGGGTGCGGTTGGTAGTTCTTCAGCAATAATGAAAAACGGAGTATACAGTCAATTCGGAACCACTATATCATCTTTAGGTACTTCGGCTACGCCATTCTCCTTGGCTCTGTCTGCAGGTGATTATGTTGAGTTCTATCAGTCAAATCCAACGACTTTGTATGCGTCTTATTCAATCACCGCCACCGCCCTCCAAGACAACGTTATCCAAACATGGCAACCTTCTGAGTTTTTAGGTGAGATCAAGCTTCTCCCAACGACCACAGCTCCACGAGGCTTTATCCCTGCTGACGGCAAAAGCATTGGTAAAACATCTGGTACATATCAAGGTGACGCTTATTATGCTCTCTATGCTCTACGCTGGGCCATGTCCTCGACTGTCACGACTGAGCCTTACGTTATCAGTTCTGCAAAAGGCGCAAGCGCACAAGCAGACTGGGACGCTGGAAAGACTATCACTATCGACGTTAGGGGAATGTTTTTTCGAGCGGCTGGAAAAGATGCTTGGCCGGTTGGAGCGAAACAGGGTGATGCTTTTCAGGGACACTACCACAATGTGTACGGGTACGGAGCAACAGGCGGTCCGTTAAGAACAGTCAATGATGCAAATATGCCCGCTGTTGGTATAGTTGGTGCAGGATATCAAACTGCATG
>JBLIZM010000028.1:0-4099 GCA_048859855.1 Trichlorobacter sp. | reverse complement strand
GGAGCGTGGTCCGTTGCGATACAGTCAATAGTCCCGTCAACGAGCCCCTCTTTAATAGCAATGAGGTCTTCGGCTTCACGTAGTGGCGGATTCATCTTTGCATTGGTATTGTATCCCCTAACCGCATCATCCGTCAGCGTAAAGTAATGTGGTGCCGTCTCACAGGTCACCTGTACTCCGCGCTGTTTTGCTGCACGAATGATCCGCACTGCACCAGCGGTTGATACATGGGCGATATGAATTGGTGTTTTGGTATATTCAGCCAAAAGCACTTCACGGGCAGTAGCAATATCCTCTGATGCCCGGGGAATCCCTTTCAGGCCGAGCTCTGTTGAGGTATATCCCTCATTCATGGTTCCTTCCCCGACAAGTGACAGCTCTTCCGCATGGGATATCACCATAATGCCAATACCAGCAGCATACTCCATCGCACGACGCATTATTTCAGTGTTTGCCACTGGGCGACCATCATCGGAAACAGCAACACAACCCGACTCCTTAAGTTCACCCATTTCGGCAAGCCGGTCCCCTTGCATTCCCTGAGTAATGTTTCCAACGGGGAAAACATTACAGAACCCTTCAGTTTGGGCCTTCTCAATAATGTAGCGCACAACCGTCTTGTTATCAGTTACCGGCTTCGTGTTTGGCATACAGCATAGCGAGGTAAATCCTCCGGCTACTGCTGCTTTAGTTCCACTGACAATATCTTCCTTATACTCATAGCCCGGATCTCGCAGGTGTACATGCATATCAATCAAGCCAGGAACTACGCACTTGCCTGTCGCATCAACGACCCGGGTTCCTTCCGGTGCCTTAAGATTCTGGCCGATTGCCTCAACAACACCGTTACTGATCAGAAGATCACACACGGTATCGCAGTGTTGACTCGGATCAATGACCCGTCCACCAGTAATTAACAAATTCATGTATCGTTCCCTTCTCCTGTCAGATTATCCTGACGCGTAAAGTAGCTATTCTATTTCCCCACCACATACGTGGTATAACATCGACATCCGAACCGCAACGCCGTTTTCTACTTGTTTTAACACATGTGACTGCAATCCATCGATAACCGACGATGACATCTCAACACCTCGGTTAATTGGTCCTGGATGCATTACCATTGCATCGGGCTTAGCATATTTGAGGTTTACTGGATTGAGCCCAAAATAGCGGGAGTATTCACGGGTATTCGGCATCAACGTCTTACCCTGCCGCTCCTGCTGAATTCTCAGCATCATAACAACATCAGCATCTTCAATGGCATCGCGCATTGTTGTACACACGGTCACCTTACCGAGTCGCTCGACGCCAGGAGGCATCATCGTGGGGGGGCCGGCAAGAAAGACTTCAGATCCAAGCTTCGTTAACCCCTGAATGTTTGAGCGAGCTACCCGGCTATGGGTAATATCTCCAACGATAGCCACCTTCAAACCATCAAGACGGCCAAAACGATCTTTCATGGTCAAAAGATCAAGCAGCCCTTGAGACGGATGTTCATGAGCTCCATCACCTGCATTGATGATTGAACACCCAATCTTATCACTTAAAAAATAGTGTGAACCTGAAACGGCATGCCGCATAACAATGATATCCGGCTTCATCGCCAAAAGGTTTAGCGCAGTATCAGCAAGCGTCTCCCCCTTGGTCGCCGAACTGTTTGACGGGGCGATGTTAACCGTATCAGCCGAGAGCCGTTTTCCAGCAATCTCGAAAGAGGTTCGTGTTCTGGTGGATGATTCATAAAACAGGTTAATAACCGTTTTACCCCGCAGTGTTGGAACTTTCTTGATATCGCGGCTATTGATCTCACGCATACTTTCCGCTGTTTCAAGCAGTAATTCAATTTCCTGCTTGTCCAGGTCCCTCAGGGCAATGATATCCTTGTGATTGAATTTCATAGGGACGCTCCTCTATTTTTCAAGTACGACTTCTATCGGAATCATCTGGTCATCAAAGTGAACGGCAACATTTTCTTTCAAACTGGTTGGAACATTACGGCCAACAAAATCTGCCCGAATCGGTAGTTCACGGTGTCCACGGTCAACCAGTACGGCAAGTTGAATTGACTGAGGGCGCCCATGATCCATAACGGCATCTAGTGCTGCCCTGATTGTTCTACCCGTAAAGAGAACATCATCAACTAACACTACCTTCTTCCCTTCAAGTGATGATGTGATATCAGTCTTACCAACCGACTTATGGGGAAGTGCGGAGCGAATATCGTCACGATAGAGGGTAATGTCCAGAGAACCGACCGGCACTTGCTCACCTTCTATGGTAGCAAGACAACGAGATAACTCTTGCGCAAGTGGTGCCCCACCGCTCTGAATGCCAAGAAGAACAACATTAGCGATCCCCTTGTTTTTTTCAAGAATCTCGTGGGCGATACGGGTTAATGCACGACGGATGCCGTTTGCATCTAAAAGAACCGTTGTCGTATCCGTTGCCATGGAGCACCTCTTGTGACAAAAAAAGGGGCCCTAGCACGATGTACACGCGCTATGACCCCTTGTATGTCATTGAAATTGCATCACCTTTGTAACCTCTCTGGGTTATTTTAAAAGGTACGTATTAACTGTTCTGACCATACCGTCTTTCGCCGGTTAGGTCAAGACAAGTTTTATACCGTGGGCATATGAATCGCTTTTATGAAACTCGCTTCAGTTGCTTGCTGAATTTCATCAATTACCTGCTGCGGAACAGCACTATCAAGCGATAAAATAACCATCGCTTCACCCTTCTTCTCGCTCCGTCCAAGATTCATAGAGCCGATGTTGATATCATGTTGCCCCATGATGGTACCAATGCGGCCAATCATACCAGGACGGTCTTGATAATGCAGCAGCAACATATGCTTCTCTGGGGAAAAGTCCATAGCATAATCACGTAGACGAACAATACGAGGTGCACCTTCAAACAACGTACCAGCAATGGTTCTCTTCTTACCATCACCTTCTGCCGTTAGGGTAATCATATTTGAGAAGGGACCAGCCGTAGTCGTTTTTGACTCTTCCACACTTATTCCCATCTGCTCAGCAAGCAGCGATGCATTAACCATGTTTACATCTTGATCAACAACACGGTTCAAGAGTGAAGCAAGACCACAAACGGTCAATGGAGAACAGTCATAGTGGGCGATTGAACCACTGTACGCAAACGTGATTTTTTCAGGATGTCCCTCAAGCAACTGAATCCCAAAATCACACATAACCGTGATCAAGTTCAAGAACGGCCGCATCTGATCCATTAGTGCCATATCAAATCGGGGAATGTTAACCGCATTCTCAAGGGGCTTCTCATCAAGATAGTTCAAAATTTCCTTGGAAACATCAACCGCGACATTTACCTGAGCTTCAAAGGTGTTAGCACCAAGGTGCGGAGTAACCGTAACCTTAGGATGGGCGATAATCCCCTTCAGCACATCGGTTTTAGGGGGTTCCTCACTCCAGACATCAATGCCGGCAAGGGCAATTTTGCCACTATTGAGCGTATCAAGGAGTGCCGGTTCATCAATAATCCCGCCACGGGCAACGTTCATGACAATCACCCCATCCTTCATCATGGCGAGCTCACGAGCAGCGATCATCCCTTTGGTCTCATCGGTCAACGGTGTATGAACCGTGATAATATCGCAGTTTTTATAGATTTCATCATGAGAGACGAGTTTGACCCCAAGATCATGACCGCGCTTGACCGCAATATAGGGGTCACATGCAAGAACGTCACACTCAAATGCCTTTAGACGGGTAGCGACCCGCCCACCGACCTTACCGAGTCCGATAACACCAACCGTCTTATGCTTCAGTTCAACACCCGTAAATGGTGCTCGCTTCCATTCTCCTCGCTTAAGTGAATCGTTTGCGACTGTGACGTTTCTGCAGGCAGCCATCAACAGAGCCATAGTATGCTCTGCAGCACTATTGGTGTTACCAAACGGTGCATTAACAACAATCACCCCTTTGGAACTGGCATATTCAACATCAACGTTATTGATACCAACACCGGCCCGTGCAACCATTTTCAGATTGGTGGCTGCATCGAGTAGGTCCTTGTCAACGGTAGTTCCACTACGGGTAATGATAACATCATACGAACC
>JBLIZM010000027.1:0-11157 GCA_048859855.1 Trichlorobacter sp. | reverse complement strand
CCCTGTGGAGCCAGACATCCCTCATCACCAAAATGTTCAGCTGTTGCGAGACATACGCTACCAACAGGAATTGTGCTGGCACAATATGCGCCACAGCATCCAGTATTGATGATGAGGCTTGGCGCAAAGCGCTCCACTGCCATTGCTGTTGCTGCTGCTGCATTTGCCTTGCCGACTCCCCCCTCAACTAAATACAGCTCATTGCCATGATAGTGCGCATGGTAGAGAGTCATACCACCACGGCAGGTAAGTGGTGCAGCACCTAACCGGCTTCTCAGCTGTTCCTGTTCGCGTGATACCGCCGTAATGATGGCAATACGCTGGGGTGTCATGCCCGGGTGAACTCTACTGCTGCATAGGCGGAATGGTTATGGATGGATTCAAAGTTCTCTGCCTCAACGGAAAACCACACAATATTCGGGAGCGCTGCAAGCCGTAGGTATGCCTCGCGAACCATGTCCTCTACAAACCGTGGGTTTTCATAAGCATGTTCTGTTACAAATTTTTCGTCTGCACGCTTTAGTAGCGCGTAAAGGGGGCTACTGCCGCATTGCTCAACGAGCTCAACGAGATCTTCAATCCAGATAAAATCTGTGTAGCGGACTTTCACCGACATAATACTGCGCTGATTGTGAGCCCCGTACTGGGAAAGCTCCTTACTGCAGGGGCACAGTGAGGTTACCGGGACTTTTACTTCGAGAATGAAATCAAGAGAATGGTCGCTAAGAGATGCATCAAAGGCACAGGTGTATTCCATCAGCGACCGGGCTTTGGACACTGGTGCGGCCTTGTCTATGAAGTAGGGGAATTCAATTCGCAGATGCGCGTTCTTTGCTCCAAGGGTTTGCCTGATTTCTTGTAGGAACTCCTCTAGGTGGTCAAGGGCGATTTGCTCACGGTGCCGGTTGAGCACCTCTATAAAGCGACTCATATGAGTCCCTTTGAACTCCTGTGGCAGATCAACATACATGTCAACGGTTGCAACGGTATGCTGGAAATTGTGATGTTTATCCTTAATTACAACAGGGTAGGTAATATTTTTTACCCCGACTTTTTGTATTGGAATCTGGCGGGTGTCCCGGCTTTTCTGCATATCAGGCATCGTCTCATGATTATTCATGGCTATCTTGTGACTCCAGTGTGAGCTCTATGGCCTTCCAGACCTTGTCCTTCCCCTCTTTGTTGAGTGAGGAGAAGTGAAGAAGTTGCTGTGCATCCATCTGTAGACGTGTAGAAATGAGCGCCGTTTGCTTGGCTCGCTCAACTTTTGATACTTTATCACACTTTGTCAAAACAATGATGGCTTCCCTCCCATACGCCTGTAGCCAGGTCAGCATCTGAAGGTCTTCGTCGGAAGGAATTCGCCTAATGTCCAGAATTAACACCACCGCTTTCAGTTGCGCCCTGCTTGCAAGGTACCGCTCCATCATCGGCCCCCATTGCCGTTTTACCGAGAGGGGGACCTTCGCATACCCGTAACCGGGGAGGTCGACCATCATCAAATCACGGGGTACCCCATGTACGTGAAAAAAGTTGATGAGTTGCGTCCGACCGGGGGTAGAACTGGTTTTAACAAGTCCCTTACGTTCGATAATCGTATTGATGAGTGAAGACTTGCCAACATTTGATCGCCCGGCAAAGGCTACCTCTGGATAGTCCGTTTCAGGGTAACCACTTGGGTTGGTGGCGCTTTTTATAAAAGTCGTCGAATAAATATGCATGGATGAGAGTATAAGAGCTGCGTCCTGCGGGAGCAAGGATAACTTGCGCACCAGTCAGTCTTTAGTGAATTAATGTCTGGGAGGCACGGATAAATCGGTCCGCAACCTCAGGTAATTGTTCTATGGCACTATTTCCGAGTGCGAGCCGTATATACTGCTCATTACCTGGGCCGAAGGCTGCTCCAGGCAGGCTGAGAATACCAAATTGTTCAGCAAGATGTTGGCATGCCTGATAACTGTCATACTGCTGATAGGGGTGACGTACCCATGCAAAGAAGTTACCGCTCGCGGTAATGGTAAATTTGTTCTGGGGATGGGTAAATATCTCGCAGAAGCGATCATGTCGTCTCTGGATACCTTCTCGCTGCTGTGCTATCCAATCTCCAAGAGTATCTAATCCATATTGGACGGCCAGTTGTGTGATCCGCGGCTGACAGACCGTCATGGTGTCCTGAACCTTGAGCCCGAGCTGAATGGTGTGGGGTGCCGCAATAAGGGCGCCGGCTCGAAACCCGGTAAGGGCCAGTGTCTTGCCAAATGACATGATATGAATCAGTGTCTGATCCCAATTTTCCTGCTGAAAGAGGTCATGGGGAGCGCCATAGAGAAAGTCGCTATAGGTTTCATCGAGTATGAGCGCGATAGTATGCGATTGTGCTATTTCAAAGTAGCTCTTGAGAAGCTCCCTAGAGATAGTTACTCCGGTTGGGTTGCTTGGAGTGACGAGAAGGATGGCACGGGTACGCGGGGTAATCAGCTGCTGAATTGATGCCGGCGAGGGGACTCCCGGCTGGCCGGGTTGGTTTTCGGCGTAGCGTATATGGATGTTTAGGGCTTGTAGCGCCATTGGATGGTCGAAGTAACATGGATTTTGTAAAATCACCTCATCTCCTGCGCGACAGAGTGAGGTAATCGCAAGCCAGAAGGCAGCGCTGGCGCCGCAGGTCAGGCAGAGGTGTTGTGGGGAAAGGCTTGCTTGGTATTTATGAGCATACGCTGCGACAACAGATTCTCTAACCTGTTCCAGTCCTTCATCAGGAGTGTATCGTGCGGTTTCTGGTTGCTGTATGACCTTCGTTAAATAGTCGATTAGGGGGGGGGCTGGCGGATAGTCAGGAACTGCTTGACAAAGATCAAGTAATGGTGCAGAGCCGGCATATTTTTCCCTCCATTGGGCAACAACACTGATTGGGGGGGCTGATACCGCCTCAAGGTCTGGATTAGTATGATATGCCATCCGCGGTACAATCATGGATAGACCCTGAAAACCTGCTCTACAACGCACGCTGGCTTCGGCATGTCTTGAATTTCTACCGTTAATAGATAGGTTATTTCCAGACAATCAGTAAGCTGACGACAGGATTGAATGCTGGTATGAGCCCGGATTGAATCGCCAGGTCGAACAACTGCCGGAAAACGGACTTTGTTAAGGCCATAATTAACCCGGTACCGCATGCCTGGGTAGTTACTCGTAAAGTACTCTGGTGTGTTGGATCCAGTTAGGTAGGGCAAGAGTGAAAGAGTCAGAAACCCATGGGCAATGGTTCCATGAAATGGAGATTCTATAGTAGCCCGCTCTGGTTCAATATGAATCCATTGCGTATCTCCCGTAACGGCAGCAAAACGATTAATCCGGTCCTGATCTATTAGCAGCCACTCGCCATGAGCAATCTCAGTGCCGAGGAGGGCATAATAGCGTTGATACAGGCTGTTCAATACCTCTGACATGAAACCTCCTAAAAGCAGGTGCAGTGCATAAACTTGACGGATGGTATTGTTCCGCTACAATATAGCGTAACGAGTGTATGTTCGTATATATCAGAAACAGAAAGGCGACCGCATGTCGAGCGACCTGAAAGCACTTGGTGCAAGCAAAAATACAACAACCTATCAATATGATCGACCAACCCCAAGTCTATTAGAGTGGTTTCCGTCTCCGTTTGGGATGCAGGAAGGTAATCCCTGTGGTTGTGTAGGGACACTCCATATTGAGGTTCCCGAATTTACCTGCCTCTGCCCAATTACCGGTCAGCCGGATTTCGCAAAGATCATTATAGAGTATCAACCCGATCAGCGCTGTGTTGAGAGTAAAAGCCTGAAGCTGTACCTTGGTTCGTTCCGTATGCATGGAGAATTCCATGAAGCGGGGGTCAACCGTATTTGTAATGACCTTGTCGCACTCCTTGATCCCACCTGGCTACGGGTACGTGGAGAGTTTACGCCGCGGGGGGGAATTCCATTCTGGCCGACCGCAGAATATAACCGTCGGTAATACCGCTACAAGTAGCGGCTACTTAACCTCCTGTGCTCTGGCCTTGATGTTGATGAGCTCAACTCCTACCGAGAATGCCATTGCGAAGTAAATATATCCCTTCGGTATATGGAAGGATAGGCCATCGGCGATAAGGGCGATACCAATCATGAGAAGAAACGAGAGCGCCAGAACCTTTACGGTTGGGTGACGCTCAATGAATCGGCTGACTGCTTGTGCGAAGAACAGCATGATTCCAACAGAGATGACAACCGCTACAATCATTACTTCAATATCCCGTGCCATTCCAACGGCGGTAATGACGGAGTCGAGGGAAAAAATAATATCAAGCAACATGATTTGAACGAGAACACTCGAAAATGAGACGGTCTTTCCGGCATGTCCGGCGTGTTCTTCGTCTCCCTCGAGCTTTTTATGGATTTCCATGGTGCTTTTTGCCAACAGGAACAACCCACCGACAATTAGAATGATATCCCTACCTGAAATATGATATTCCAACACGGTCATAAGTGGTTTTGTCAAACCCATAACCCATGACAGGGACACTAAGAGTGCCAGGCGTGAAAGCATTGCCAAGCCAAGTCCCATTTGCTGTGCTTTTCCCTGTTGTTCTTGGGGCAGCTGCCCGGTGAGGATGCTTATAAAGATAATATTATCAATGCCAAGTACAATTTCGAGAGCGGTTAGTGTTACTAACGCAAGCCATGCTTGAGGATCAGTGAGCCAGTCCATTGGTATTCCCTTTCTCGTTGCTCGTATTCAGTTTATAGAGCGCACGGATCGGATAGTCAAGGGTATCCCGTTAATTTGATTGACTTCATTAGTGCAGGCGTCGTAGTTTGCTCGAAAAGTGCTGTTTGGTGTCCGTATAGAAGCGAGGTGTCTATGATAATTGTTACCGGTGGGGCGGGTTTTGTTGGCAGTAACATTGTGGCTGAACTGAATGCCCGTGGTGAGCGCGATATTTTAGTGGTCGATAACCTTAAAAACGGCCGTAAGATGAAGAACCTCGCGGACCTTTCAATTGCGGACTATATGGACAAACATGCCTTTATTGAGCGTGTCCAATCTGGGTATGATTTTGGTGCAGTAAAAGCGGTGTTCCATCAGGGAGCCTGTTCGGCAACAACGGAATGGGATGGCTGCTATGTGATGGACAATAACTACGAATATTCAAAGGCATTGCTACACTGGTGTCAGCGTGAGGATGCCCAGTTCCTGTACGCATCTTCTGCGTCAGTCTATGGTCTTGGAGAACAGGGATTTAGGGAAGAACGGTGTTGTGAGTTCCCCATCAATATGTATGCGTACTCTAAGTTTCAGTTTGATCAATATGTCCGTAATCAGGGAGCAGCACTTCAATCGCAGGTTGTTGGCTTCAGATATTTCAATGTGTACGGTCCAAGAGAAACCCATAAGGGTGCAATGGCAAGTACGGCCTATCATTTCAATAATCAGGTGATTCAGGAGGGTGAGGCCCGACTGTTTGCAGGTACGGATGGGTATGCCGATGGTGAGCAGCGTCGTGATTTTGTATATGTCGGGGACTGTGTGGCAGTGAACCTTTGGTTCTACGAGCATCCTGAATCCCATGGAATTTTTAACCTTGGGACCGGTGGCTCTCAATGCTTTAACGATATCGCCCGTGCCGTCATTGCATGGCATGGAAAGGGTGCCATCCGGTATGTCCCTTTTCCAGAGCATCTAAAAGGAGCGTATCAAAGCTTTACAGAAGCGGATATTCGCGCCTTGCGTCTGGCTGGGTATACCCAGCGGTTTAAAACCGTTGAGGAAGGTGTTCAGTTGTATCTCGATTGGCTCAATGAAGGATCTGGTAGCCGCAGGACTCCTTAATTACCCTGATATGAACAGGGGTTTCCTTTGAGAAGGTATGAGTCCTGCTTCCCTACCCCTGCTAAGGAGTTCAGTGACTGCTTGTTCTCCCGTGCTGCCCAATGATTCAGAGAATGCGTTGACATACAGGGAAATATGGGCCTTGCATACGGCAGGGTCCATCTCCTGTGCATGGTGTGTGATATAGTCTTGTGCATCTTCAGGATGATTTTTGCTGTAGATAACACTTTGTGTCAGGCTCTGTTCCAGTCGTTGTAGTAACTCCTTTCCCAGAGAACGCTTCGCAACAATACCACCAAGTGGTAGTGGCAATTGTGTTGTCTCCTCCCACCAGATGCCAAGATCCTGTACAGATATCAATCCGAGTTGGTGATACGTAAATCGCGATTCATGAATGATTACGCCACCGGCAACCTCTCCTCGGGCGACGGCTCCGGGAATCATGTGGAATGGCATGGTGATCGTTTTTGCGCAACCGTTGGTGTAGAGCTGTAACAGTAGTGCTGCAGTCGTGTGCTCTCCTGGAATTGCGATTGGGTAGTCGAGTAGTGCAGCAGGTGCTGATGGAGATGTTACCAGCAGAGGCCCACAACCATGTCCGAGTGCGCTGCCTGCTTTTAAGAGTACATACTGATCGGTAATATGTCCGAGCACGGCATAGGATACCTTGGTAATGTCGAGGGTCCCGCGTAGTGCCAGCTTGTTGAGTGTTTCCACATCATCAATGGTCTCATCAAAGAGTATCCCCTCTAGTGACGGGAGCAAACCGTGCATAAAGGGATAAAACATATAGGTGTCATTGGGACAGGGAGAAAATCCTATTGAAAGACGAGTCATATTAAGAACCTTCCAGCATCAATTATAACATGGTGATGAGAACCATCTTTAACAGTGACGGTTGGGTTGTAGATTACATAATCTTCATGGAATGGCGCTGAAACCGTTCCCCCGAAACCCATATTGTCACCAAGTGCCAGATGGATGGTCCCAAGTATTTTTTCTGCCTCAAGGACGTTGTCGGGACGGGATGCCTTGTCGTTTGTGCCGATACCGAGCTCGGCGAGATTGCGACAGGCCTCATTTGTGGTAAATAAGGATTCAAGTCGTTCGCGGAGCGGATCCCCTCCTTCTATAGTGACAACAATTCCATTTTGAACAGTCAAGGTCAGTGGGGATTGTAATTGGGCTGTTGGCCCCCATTCCAAAACTATTTTTCCATGGCTCTTCCCCTCAAGCGGTGCGAGGTATGCTTCACCAGCAGGTAGATTACCAAAACTTCCGGATGCTGTCAGAATTCCATCATCCCCCTCGGCCCAACGACCTTCTTTGCAAATATGCATGTTAGTACCATTTGGTGCACTGACATGAATCCAGTCACCGGTATTGAGCGCCTGTACCAGTCTCTCTGTTCTGTCTGAAAGCGCCTGCCAGTCAACGCACATGGAGGTGTTGAACATATCCGGCTCAAAATGGGGAAGGGATGCAAATCGGGTTTTCACTGAGCACGCAAGTTTTCTGAAGTTCGTGTGGCTCGTTGAATTATTCGATAGTGCAATAACAATATCTGCAAGGTCATCGGCGTGTTCACGGATAATCTGAGCAGCACGCTCAAGATCATCGGCCGAGGCTTTTTTTGACAAGATCCGCGGAAATACCTCAATGGATTGCATGATATCGATAGCGACGTTGCCGTAGATTGCTCGCCAGACAATCTCCGGTGGCTCAACTCCTGAGGCCAGCGTTGCTGGGAAATCAATAAAAAGGGAATTCCCTAGTTGCTCCATGGCGTAATCAGCCAGGCTGCGAGCGGTCATTACCAGTCGTGTACGACGGTCACGGTCTTCTGGCGTCATGGTTTCATCGGCACGTATGGTGTCGCTGAATACAACAATCCGTTCACCTGACTTATGCCCCATATTGACAGAAAAAAGGGATGAAAATGCGTGATGATGCTGATGCATATCGTTGGCTCTCCTCACAATAATCTTGCTCTAAGATACCTCCCATCACAGATGGCTGCAATAGTCAGGTGAATTAAAAGATTTTTTCCCTTGATTTCAACGGAATGGATATGGTAAGCAGGCATACTGTATACAATTTGACGCGTGATTTTTGCCAATCAAAATAAACACTTAACTGTTTAAAAACATTGGTGTTTTGTTGTTTGATGGGGGTGACAGTGGCACAGGTCGTATTTTCTACATGGGGTGGTACGGTTGTTGATAACCGTAATGTAAGTGGCGAACCAGCAGAGGTAAGCTTCAAATTGCCTGTGGCATTCGACGGCGAACAGCCATTGCGTGCCTTCATGGGATGGGATGGATTGATTGTCTTTGATAAGACGGTTGATGTTCCGGCCATGGCAGCACAGTACATACAGCGTGTTCAGAATGAGTACTGCTGCGGAAAATGTACGCCAGGTAAGAAGGGTACTAAGGTCCTTGCAGATCTTATGCAGCGTGTTGTGAATGGTACTGTTGAGGCCGCTGAGCTTGATGTGGTTGAGACACTTCATGACCTGCTTCAGAACTGTAAGTGTACCCTCTGCCCGAGCTCAACAAAGCCGGTTCTTGATGCGGTAACGCATTATCGCTCTGCATTTGAAAATTATGTTCCTGCAGGCGCAACCCGGTTGCTGCAAAAAGTTACTGCACCATGTATGGATCGGTGCCCGGCACATATTGATATTCCTAAGTACGTTGAAGAAATTAAAAATTATCAGTTTAGTGAGGCGTTGGCTACAATTCGTGAGAATATGCCCTTGCCTGCGGTGTGTGGCCGTGTGTGTCCGCACCCTTGTGAATTCGCCTGTCGTCGTAAGAACGTAGATGACGCTATTAATATCATGGTGCTTAAGCGCTCAGCCTCTGACTATGAGTGGAAACACCATATCAAGCCGCCGGTTAATACGGTTCCGATGAAGCAGAAAACTGTTGGTATCGTCGGCGCCGGTCCTGCTGGTTTGGCTGCTGCATATTATCTTGCTCTGCAAGGATATCGTTCAACAATTTATGAAGCACTTCCGGAAGGATTCGGCGGTGGAATGGTTGCTGTTGGTATTCCAGCATACCGGATGCCGCGTCATATCCTGCAGCGTGATATTGATATTATTCAGTCGATGGGCGTTGACATTGTCTATGACTGCCGTATCGGCAAGGATTTGAGCCTTGAGGAGTTGCGCGCTAAGCATGATGCCGTATTCTTGGCTCCTGGTGCCCACCGCTCGAAGCCAATGGGTGTTGAGGGAGAAGATGCAGGCTATAAAGGGTTCCTTAAAGGCGGTATTGACTTCCTAAGGGAAGCCTATATGGGCAAGCCGACAGGAATGGGAAATAAGGTCGTTGTTGTCGGTGGTGGTAACACGGCAATTGACTGTGTACGGGTTGCATTACGCGAAGGAGCTCAAGACTCCTATCTGGTCTATCGCCGTTCCCGTACTGAAATGCCTGCTGATGTCTGGGAAGTTGATGGTGCAGACGAAGAGGGTGTCAAGTTTGAGTTCCAAGTGCTCCCGACTAAGGTTATCGCGAATGCTGATAACCAGGTTACCGGTGTTGAGTGTGTGCGGATGGAACTTGGCGAACCTGATGCCTCCGGTCGCCGTCGTCCCGAACCGGTTGTGGGGAGCGAATTTGTCATTGAGTGTGACACTGTTATTCCGGCAATTGGTCAAGATCCAGATCTTGGTTTTATTCCGAGTGACATGGGAATCGATATCACTAAGTGGAATACGGTTGTAACGAAATATGTTCCGCTGAAAGACGCTGCCGGTAAGGATCTTAAGGACGGGATGGGGAATCCTCTCTCACGCTCCTTGATGACAGACTGTAATGGTGTTTTCGCTGGTGGAGATGCTGAGATTGGTCCATTAACGGTTGTTGCCTGTATCGGTAACGCTCACCGTGCCGCCAATGTAATTGTACGGTATATGGAAGAAGGAAAGGCTTACCTGACAGAGCAGGAGATATTTGAAGATCTTCTGACCTATCTCGGGGTCTACGATAAGAAGGAAGATGTGGCATGGCTCGACTCTGCTGACCGTTCAAACCAAAGCGAAGTCCATGGTCAGGATCGAGCCAGCAAAGGGAACTATAGTGAGGTGGAACTCGGCTTCCCAGATTCAGTGGCTCAAGCTGAAGCGGACCGCTGTCTGCGTTGCTACCGGGTGGCAATGGTAGCGCTGTAAACAGTGCGCGTAACTCATCTGAATTTATAGACTCGAACAGGATAGATACAATGGCACATTCGGAAAGTAGCAACACCCCTAAGAGTATAACCCTTACAATTGACGGCATTCAGGTTTCGGTCGCTGCGGGTAGCACAATTCTTGAAGCCGCTCAGACGGTTGGTATCAAAATACCAACGCTGTGCTGGCTTGACAAGATATCGACCACCGGTGCCTGCCGCATCTGTGCCGTACATGTTGAGGGTGTTGCGCGACCTATGACAGCATGTAACACTCCGGTCAAGGAGGGGATTGTTGTTACAACGCAATCACCCGAGCTAAGCCGCCTGCGTAAGCAGACCATGGAGCTGTTATTGGTTAACCACCCACTTGACTGCCCTGTGTGTGATGCTGCTGGTGAATGTGACTTGCAGGATACTTGCTATGCGTTAGGTGTTGATAAGCCTGGATTCGGAGCTGATCTTGAGCGCTTACCTATCCGCTATGACTGGACACTTCTAGAGAGTGATCCTAACCGCTGTATCCTCTGTGAAAAGTGCGTTAAAGTTTGCCGTGAGATTACTGGAGTCGGTGCTATTGAGACGGTTTCCTGTGGAGATCGCGCAATCATTGATACGATTGATGGTAAACCGCTCAACTGTGACTTCTGTGGCAACTGTGTTGCAGCATGCCCGACCGGAACCTTGATTAGTAAGCCGTTCAAGTTTGCGGGTCGCCCATGGACGTTTGAGGTGAAACAAGGAATATGTGGTTTCTGCTCATCCGGCTGTCAGGTTGAGTATCACGTACAAAATGGTACGGTCGGCCGTGTAACGAGTGAGGACAGTACCTATAATAGCGGCAACCTGTGTATCAATGGCCGCTTTGGTTACGCGGCATTTAATGATCCAGAACGTATTACTGCTCCGCAACTTCGTGCAGAAGCTGCCGGTACGGACGTTTCATGGGATACGGCATTACATGCGGCCGTAGCAGAAACAAAGTCTGTTGTTGCCGCCCACGGTGCAAATGCAGTAGCGGGTATTTGCTCACCGCGAGTGACCAATGAGGAGTTGGCACTATTTGCAGACTTCATGACCACGGCAGTTGGTTCAACGTTGATCGGCTCAGAGGCGGATCTTGGA
>JBLIZM010000026.1:0-5217 GCA_048859855.1 Trichlorobacter sp. | reverse complement strand
ATGCCGGCAGGGATCATCAGTTCCTGAAGTCGCTTCAGGCGGTATTCCAGTTCAATGGCGGGGGTAATGCGCATATGTTTACTCCTTGCTGTTCGTCACGCTATTGCTACGTGATAGGGCAGGTCTGGTCAAGGGGGGAGTCGGGAGCTTGAAACAGGTAGCTGGCGAATTCCTCTCCGATACGACTATCAATCTCGTGGCAGCCTAACCGCTCGTAGCAGCATTTAAGGTCGAATTTATCCTGAAGGGGGACGCCGGATAACAAAATGGTTCCCCCGGGTCTGGTCATGGCCACCACCTGGGGAGCGAGCGGAATCAGGATGTCGACATAGATGTTGGCCATGATGTGGTCGAACTGCTCACCGTTCACGGCGGACAATTCACCGCACAGTACACGTACCCGGTCTTCAAGTTGGTTGTAGGACAGATTTTCCCGGCAAGACCGGCAGGCGTCTTCTTCGATGTCGATGGCGGTTACCGCAGCTGCCCCCAGGCGAAGTGCGGCAATCGCCAGAATGCCGGTGCCGCTCCCCAGGTCCAGCAGGGTCGCGCTTGTGAGTGACGGCAGGGTGGTCAGCAGCTCCAGGCAGGCAGCGGTGGTTTCGTGTTCGCCGGAGCCAAAGGCCCCTTTGGTCCCCAGTATGATTGGCAGCCCCGCAGGAGGGGAGGTGTCCCCTTCGGGGATGATGGTGAACGGCCCGATCGAGAAGGGGCTGAAACGGCGGTACATGAAAAGCTCCTGACGGTGTTGCTGGTGCAATACCTATTGATTATGGGGTATGTGGCAGCGTGGCCAGAAACCATAACTGGTTTAATGGTCGTTCGACTAAGCGCTCACACTGAACCGTGGTGATGGTAGCATGATCCGGCCAGTGCTGGCCACTCCGAAGGCGTGCCATGGCATAGGCGCTCTGGGCGCTCAGTATCACGCCGTCATGGGGTTCTATGGCGCCATAGGGGTAGGGGAGCGCACGAGCCCTCCGGGTATCCGGATTGCTGTCCCGGTCGCACTGGGCCAATAGCTCCCGAAGGTGCGCCTGATCCGTATCACGGGGTTCGATCCGGGATAGTTCTGCAAGGCCAAAGGCCATAAAGGCCCGATCCTCGAGAGTGGCAGCCTGGGGGTGGGGGAAGCGACCGGAGCTATGCAGCAGCCCCTGCGGTTCGCTGGTCAGGAGCTGGTCGATCGCCTGACGGGTGCGTAGCGCCCCCTCGCGATACCAGCCGTCGGGGACCAGCGCTGCCAGGCGTGCCAATCCCGCGAGCATCAGGGCGTTCCAGCCGGTAAGCAGTTTCGTGTCAATCAGCGGCAGCTCGCGGTGGTTTCGCTCGGATCGTAAGCGGGCAATGACCCCAGGGTACCAATCGGGATAGGGTTTGGTTGCTCCGCGCGGGTGGAGCGTCGCTTTCCCCTGGAGGTGGGGTAAGCCTTCAGGCGGTATCTGAAAGAAGCGAGCGACCTCCGGACCGAGCGTGTCGCCGAACAGCGCAACGATCTGCTCATGGCTCCAGAGATAATAGGTTCCTTCTTCCCCCTCGCTATCGGCATCAATGGCGCTGTACCATCCCCCTGCTGGGGTTATCATCAATTCTTTACAGAAATCCGCGATACCGGTTGCAAGCTGAAGCATCGCTGGATCCTGGGTCCGTTCGTAGCCAACACAGGCACAGTAGATGCCAAGCGCCTGGTCATAGAGCATTTTTTCGAAATGGGGGATTCGCCAGGCCGGGTCGGTGGCGTAGCGATGCAGCCCACCGGCCAATTGATCATAACTGCCACTGGTGAAAATTGTGCGCAGGGTGCTGATTCCCATTTCTACAAACTGCTGCTCGGGGTGAGTCAGGCAGTAATAGAGGTAGGGGGGCATCGGGAACTTAGGGGCAGAACCAAAGCCACCATGCTGCTGATCATAGATGCGTAAAAGTCCCTGATCGGCTTTTTCTCTGGCCTGCCGTATCAGTGCCGCATACTGCTCGTCACTCCGGTGGAGAGGGGTGACGACGGCCGGGGTGATCGCCTGCGCGATAGAAACGGCATTTTCATCGACCGCCCGGCGGTTTTTGTCCCAGACCTGCCGGATATTCATGAGGAGCTCAATCAGTCCGGGGATCGATCCGCGTTGCTGTGGGGGGAGATAGGTGACAGCATAGAAGGGGCGCCCACTACTATCCATGAAACAGTTGAGTGGCCAGCCTCCCTGACCGGTCTGGGCAGTCAGGGCCGCCATGCAGTAGGCGTCCAGTTCGGGGTGTTCTTCCCGGTCGACCTTGATCGGGATATAGGCGTTATTGAGAATGTCGGCGACCTCTTCGTTTTCGAAGCTTTCGTGGGCCATGACATGGCACCAGTGACAGGTGGCATAGCCGATGGAAATGAAGAGCGGCCGGTTCAGCTCGTGTGATTCGATAAGGAGTGCTGGATCCCAAGGGCGCCAACGGACCGGATTGGTGGCATGCTGCAAGAGGTAGGGTGAGTCGCAATGGATTAGGCTATTGTATTGTTCGTTCCCTGCAGGGGGGATGGCAGTTCGGTCAAGGGCGAGTAAGTCGGCCAGTTCACAGTTGGTCATGGGGGCTCTCTTTGAATTTTCGGTATCTGGAGCGGTTGTAGTCTGAAACGATTTGAAAGTACACGGGAATCTTGTTTTTACCGGTATTTAGTGGTGAAAATTGTGGAAGCGTCGCAGTTTGTGTGGTAGGTGTACATACTGTGTTACACTTGAGTGCTGTTTGGGGGTGCCCCTTGAAGCAGCGGGATGGTTGTCTGGGGGTACGAGTGTGACGGTTTCTGACCAGTTAGCGCTGATTCGCTACCCACTCATGACACCCCTGCGTTGTTGGCACAACCTTTGCTAATTATAAAATCCACCCGTTCGTCGGTATGTTCGGGTACGAAGGATCGACCTTCAATCGTCAGTCGCAGGAAATGCCCGCTTACGTATGCGGGGGAGGGTAGTGAACGTGCTTTATAAATCAGTCAATGAGTCGTTAAACGAGTTCATCGTCGAGCGGAGTGACCCAAAGTGTATCCGCTGCAAGGTCTGTGAGCGGCAGTGCGCCTATGAGGTTCACCGCTATCTTGAGGATGCTGACGCGTTGGTGGAAGACAGCTCGCTCTGTATCGGCTGCCGCCGCTGCTCAGCACTCTGCCCGACCGGTGCGATTGTCATCCAGAAGAACCCGGAAAGTTTCAAGGATAACGCCTCCTGGTCGACCGCCCATATCCGCAATGTGTATGCCCAGGCAGACACCGGCGGCATCCTGTTGGCGGCAATGGGCAATCCCCAGCCCTACAAGATTTATTGGGATCACCTGCTGCTCGATGCCTCCCAGGTAACCAACCCATCGATTGACCCGCTGCGGGAGCCGATGGAGCTGCGGACCTACCTTGGCAAGAAGCCGGATCATATCGAGATCGGTCAGGGACCGGACGGTACGCCGTCCCTCAAGACCACCCTGACCCCGCAGATCAAGATGGAGTATCCGTTCATTTTCTCCGCCATGAGTTACGGTGCGCTCAACCTGAACGCCCACCGCGCCATGGCTATGGCCGCTTCAGAACTCGGCACGCTCTATAATACCGGTGAGGGGGGATTGCATAAGGACCTCTATCAGTACGGTAAGAACGTCATGGTTCAGGTTGCCTCCGGTCGTTTCGGTGTTTCCGAGCAGTACCTGAATGCCGGCGTCGCCATTGAAATCAAGGTTGGACAGGGTGCCAAGCCGGGAATCGGTGGTCACCTCCCCGGTGAAAAGGTTAATCCGGCTATTTCCGAAACCCGGATGATTCCCGAGGGGTCTGATGCGATTTCACCGGCTCCTCACCACGACATCTATTCCATTGAAGATTTGCGTCAGCTGATTTTTGCCCTCAAGGAAGCGACTGATTACACCAAGCCGGTGTCGGTCAAGATCGCGGCGGTTCACCACGTGGCTGCCATCGCATCGGGTGTGGCCCGTGCTGGTGCCGACATCATTACGATTGACGGCTTCAGAGGGGGTACCGGTGCCGCGCCGCAGGTTATCCGCGACAACGTCGGTATACCGATGGAGCTGGCGTTGGCTGCTGTTGATGCCCGTCTGCGTGACGAAGGGATCCGTAATCAGGTTTCAATCGTGGTTGGCGGCGGGGTTCGTAACTCCGGCGATGCCATAAAAGCGATCGCCCTCGGGGCCGATGCAATCAATATGGGAACCTCAACACTGTTGGCACTGGGGTGTACCCTCTGTCAACGCTGCTATACCGGTAAGTGCCCCTGGGGTATCACCACCAACAACCCGTACCTTGCCAAGCGTCTGAACCCGGAAGTCGGTGCCGAGCATCTGGTTAACCTGGTCAAGGCCTGGAGCCACGAGATGCAGGAAATCCTCGGTGGCATGGGACTGAACGCCCTGGAGTCGCTGCGTGGCAACCGCTACAAGCTGCGGGCCGTTGACCTGTCAGAAAAAGATATGTACTTGCTGGGTGTCATCCCGGCAGGGGAGTGATGGATATGAAACGTATTTACTCAATTGAAGAAGCCTGTATCGGCTGTCATCTCTGCGAGGTGGCTTGTGTCACCGAGCATTCCCTGTCCAAGGATCCGATCAAGGCCTACCTGCATGAGCCGGAGCGCCAGATCCCCCGCTGTACGGTTGAAGAGCGTGATGGTGGTGCGCTGACGGTTTCAACCACCTGTCGCCACTGCGATCTGCCGGACTGTCTGCAGGCCTGTATTTCCGGCGCGATTCAAAAGCAGCCGGATGGACGGGTCCTGATCGACACCCTTCAGTGTGTCGGCTGCTGGTCCTGTGTTATGGCCTGTCCCTACGGTGCCATTCAGCGTAATCTGAAGAAGAAGAAAGCCAACAAGTGCGATCTTTGCCCTGACCGTCAGACACCGGCCTGCGTGGCTGCCTGTCCGAACCGGGCGCTGGTCTACAGGGAGGGGGAATAAGATGCGCTATTTGATTATCGGTAACTCTGTTGCCGCCATCGGTGCTGTCCGGGCGATCCGGGCGATTGACCAAACCGGCGAGATTACCATGCTTTCCCGTGAGCAATACCCAGCCTATGGCCGTCCCTTGATCTCCTACCTGCTGGGTGGGCTGATCACCGAGAAGGGTATGCCGTATATCGCGGATTCGTTCTATGATCAGCATGCGGTTACGCTGCGTCTGAATACGGAGGTTGTTGCGGTTGATGGGAAAAAGCATACCGTGACCACCGCAGCCGGA
>JBLIZM010000025.1:0-3186 GCA_048859855.1 Trichlorobacter sp. | reverse complement strand
TCTAACGCCGGGCGTACGGTCTCAGCATAATGGGCATCGATACCGGAGAGCATTGCATCAGCATCACCCATACGGACCATCATGGCGCCGAAATGGTTACGTGACTTACGGCGGATTATCCTGCTGGCTTCGGTTGCGGTGATGCCGCGACGCTGCCGTAGGTTAAACAGTTCTTCCGCATAGGCGTCTGTGTAGGGTGATGTTTCGGTATCGACGATCTGGATACCGTGCAACTCGAGACCAAGCTCTGCAATCTTTTCCTGGATCTTAATACTGTTGCCGATCAATATCGGAATGGCGATCCCTTCATCGATCATCATCTGTGAGGCCCGCAGCATTTTTTCGTTGTCCCCTTCAGGGATGGCGATACGCTTTGGATCGGTCTTGGCCTTGTTCATGATCATCCGCATGATCTCTTTGGACTTGCCCTGGGTCGCCTCGAGATACTCGATGTAGCGGTCCATGTCTTCAATCGGCTGCCGTGCGACGCCACTGTCCATCGCTGCCTGGGCAACCGCCGGAGCAACGTGCAAAAGAACCCGTGGGTCGAACGGCTTTGGAATGATGTAGTCACGTCCAAAGGTGAATTTTTCGTTGCCATAGGCCTTACGAACGGAATCAGGTACCTCATCGCGGGTCAGTTTGGCCAAAGCCTTGACCGCTGCCAGCTTCATCTCTTCGTTAATTGAGCTGGCGCGGACATCCAGTGCCCCCCGGAAAATGAACGGGAAGCCCAGGACGTTATTGACCTGGTTGGGATAGTCGGACCGCCCGGTGGCGATAATGACGTCGCCACGTGCCGAGAGGGCTGCTTCCGGTGTGATTTCGGGATCCGGGTTTGCCATGGCGAAAATAATCGGGTTGGGAGCCATGCTGCGAATCATGTCCGGGGTGAAGGCATCTTTAACCGACAGTCCAAACAGAACGTCGGCACCCTTTACCGCTTCTTCCAGGGTCCGTAGCTCGGTTTCAGCAGCGAACAGCTCCTTATACGGGTTCATCCCTTCGGTACGTCCCTTGTAAATAACCCCTTTGGTATCGCACATGATCAGGTTTGACTGCTTGACCCCAAGGGCGATCGCCAGCTTGGCGCAGGAGTTGGCGGAAGCACCGGCTCCGTTGACAACAATGCGGATCTTACTGATATCCTTGTTAACCAGCTCAAGGGCATTGATCAGGGCCGCCGATGAGATGATGGCCGTACCGTGCTGGTCATCATGGAATACTGGAATCTTCATGGTACGCTTGAGTTCCTCTTCGATGTAGAAGCACTCAGGCGCTTTAATATCTTCGAGGTTGATGCCACCGAAGGTCGGCTCAAGTAGCTGGCAGGCCTTGATGATTTCATCAGGATTTTCAGTGTCCAGTTCGATATCAAAAACATCGATATCGGCGAACCGCTTAAAGAGAACCCCTTTTCCCTCCATAACCGGTTTGCCGGCCAGGGCGCCGAGATTACCCAGTCCCAGAACGGCGGTACCATTGGAAATAACAGCGACCAGGTTACCCTTGGCGGTATATTTATAAGCATCATCCGGATTCTTTTCGATAGCCAGGCAAGGCTCGGCAACACCGGGAGAATATGCCAGTGAGAGATCAGCAGCAGTTAAGCAGGGTTTCGTGGATATAACCTCAATTTTACCCTTACGCCCCATTGAATGGTATTCAAGGGCATTGATCTTCTTTGCCATGGTTGAAGCCTCCATTAAATTTTAGTGGCATTAAAAAAATATACGGTTTCTATCAAACGCAACCGGTTAGTCTTTACTAATAGTAAACAGATATATGCCCCTTGAGGGGTACTGTCAAGCGCTATTACCCATAAAAAACAGTATGGTTTTGTAGAGGGGCGCTAAAAACTAACATTGTTTTGCAACACCGTGGGAGCTGGTCGTGGTGGGATGGTTTTAGCTGTTGCCATGACTGACTAAAAAAAGGATAGTACCGATACCCCTATCGGGGATGCAGGAGGCGTATGATGGTCTGGGTTGGGATTGATATCGGGGGGACCAACACCCGTGTGTTACTGGTTAATGACGAAGGACGAATCCTCGGGCGTGTCAAGATGGCGACCAGGGGGGCGGCTCAGCGGGTGCAGTATCTGACAGAGGTGGTTGCCGCTGTTTCGCAGCTGGTCAAGGGACAGCCGCTGGCCGGAATCGGTATCGGGGTGCCGGGACTGGTTCAAAAAGACGGTCTATTGAACCGGACGGTCAACTGTTCGGTTCTGGCTGATAATCAGTTGCGTACACAGCTTGAAGATACCTTCAGGGTTCCGGTCCGTCAGGGAAATGACGCGACGATGGCTGCGCTGGGGGAACACTGGCTTGGTGCCGGTGCTGGTCGTGAGACCTTGATGATGCTGACCATCGGAACCGGGTTGGGGAGTGGTCTGATTCTGCAGGGGGTTCCTTATCATGGTGCCCATGGGTTTGCCGTTGAGTGTGGTCATCTTCCGGTGGTGCCGGATGGGATTGTGTGCCCCTGTGGTAACCAGGGCTGTTTGGAACAGTATGTATCTGCCAGTGCGTTGGCTCGTTTTGCGGGAACCCGCGACGCGGCTGAAGCAGCGCAGCGGGCAGCAGCAGGCGACCCCCAGGCGCTGGCCGGTTTTGAGACCATGGGTGGCTGGCTCGGTATCGGGCTGTGCGGTATTGTGAATCTCTTTGATCCTGACATGATTGTGATCGGTGGTGGTGTCTCGGCAAGCTTTGACCTCTTTATGCCGGCAGCCCGTCGTGAACTGGTGAAACGCTCTTTTAACCCGTATGGTGAGCAGCTTTCCATTGTCCCGGCAGCATGCGGTGATGATGCCGGTGCACTCGGGGCGGTGCGCTATGTCATGCAAGTGAATGCCGAGGTGACCGCATGATACTTCCGATACTGGTAGATAGTAACCCGGGAGCTGAGCGGTTGCAGCAGCTGAATCCGCACTCCTGGGAACAGCAGCGGTTTGAAGCCGGCCCCCGGGAATGTCACTATCCCGTGACAACCCTGATATATATTCTGGCCGGGAGCGCAACCATTACCAGCGAGGATGGTGCGCCACTATCACTCGAACAGGGAACGCTTCTGAGGATACCATCTGAAAGTTTCTGCCTCTGGGAAGTTCCCGCGTCTGTAACCTTCCACCTGCAGGAGCGTCGATGAGCAGTACGGTTGTTGAGCATTCCGGCCCCAGCCGGG
>JBLIZM010000024.1:0-3307 GCA_048859855.1 Trichlorobacter sp. | reverse complement strand
AGTTACTGCGCCAAAAAACTCCCGCTGGCCGGCTGTATCCAGAAGGCCTATGGCTACTGCTGTTTTAACTCACGCTTAGCACGCATCATTCACGAGCAGGGGCGCTCCCAATTACCGGGGTTTAACCCCCAGGCCCCCTTCGGGAGCCCCACTACCCCCGATTGCCGGGG
The DNA here is from genome assembly GCA_048859855.1 of Trichlorobacter sp. Taxonomy (GTDB): domain Bacteria; phylum Desulfobacterota; class Desulfuromonadia; order Geobacterales; family Pseudopelobacteraceae; genus Trichlorobacter. Next base: position 3,137 of record JBLIZM010000024.1, on the reverse strand, counting down.
ACTGACCCCTGAGGAATTTCAAGCATTGGATTTCGGCACTATCGACCTTTCTGAGTACATCGGAACGCTTCCGTCAGCAGAGAGTCTGACCGAGCGAATGCGCGCAACAACCAGTAGCGTCACACCGTCAGGGGGGCTGCCATGATCCGCGTGGTGACACTCCTGCTGGTCTTGATCAGTATCACCGGTCACGCCTGTGACGTTGGACGCTGCTATCCGATACTGGAGCCTGATCTCCTTGAGGAGATCACCACACGGGCCGCAGGGATCAGACTTCCGACCGCAACGGTGCCACACGGCTCAGAACAGGCGATTGTTCCCTGTCGCCGGGGAACGCACCACCGTTCCCGCCTGGTTGATCTAACGATTACCCTAAGCCAGCCAGTCAGGGACCACCAGGGGACCATCCTCTATCCAGCTGGCTACCGTTACTCCCCGCTGGATATGCTGCACTACCCCCGCACCCTGGTGGTGTTCTGTGGTGAGGATCCGCTGCAATTACGCTTTGTCGAGCGCATCCTGGCAGGCGTCAATCGCCCGATACTTCTGACAAACGGTGGGGACCTGCATGCGCTCCGGCAGCGCTTCAAGCAACCGGTTTACCTGCTGACCCCGGAACTCCACGACCGCTTTACCCTCGACACCATGCCGGTTTTGGTGCGTCAGGTAGGGCGGATGCTACGACTGGATGAATATCTCCTCACACGGAATACACCATGATGATCCGTACACTCCTTGTCTGCATGCTTCTGTGTATCAGCAGTCATCCCCTCCAGGCATCCTCAGCCGGTTGCCAGGGAGAAGCGATTAATCCGGTGACCGACATCTGCTGGAGCTGTCTGCTACCGATCCAGATCGGTGCGGTCAGCCATGGGGGGACCCCCGCAGGTGCCACCCCTGATCCTGTCTGTCTCTGTCCAAACGGCAGCGGTGGCATATCAATCGGCCTGACCGTCTCGTTTTTCGAGCATGCCCGATTGGTGGAGGCGGTCAGGGAACCGTTCTGTTTCCCCGCGCTCGGCACCGGACTGTCCCTGAATGACCCGACCCATTTGACCGGTGTCAGCCGTTCAAGCTCCCACGGCGACAGTAGCCTCGGCTTTATGCAGCTGCACTACTACCGCTTTCCGGCCTGGCAGATGCTCGGTCTGTTAACCGACCTCCCCTGCATGGAGCAATCACCCTTTGATCTGGCATACCTCTCGGAAGTTGACCCACTCTGGAATGATGATCTGCTTTCACATCTGGTTAACCCGGAGGCGCTCCTGTTTGCCAATCCGGTAACCCAGCTTTCCTGCATGGCGGATAGCGCCGCCGTCAGTATCGGCACGCCGCTTGATCAGCTGTTCTGGTGCTTAGGGAGCTGGGGATCAACCTATCCCCTGTCCGGCAGCATGGCTGAGAGTGATCCCATCACCCTTTCGGCCGGCCTGACAGCACGGCTCCTGTTTAAACTGGGACGCGAAGGGGTACTACCGGATACCGCCAGTAACAGCTGTGCCCGACAAGGGGTCTATATGCCACTGCTCCTTAAAGGGAACTACCGGCTGCAACCGGTCAGACCGGTGGTACGCCATGAGGCGATTCCGATTGGCCGTTCCCCCCTGGTCTGGGGCAGCGGACTGAATCCCCCCCTTGGCCTGACCGGCCGTTCCCCTGATAATTTTCTCTATGCCATTACCAGACGGAGGCTCTGTTGCGTCGGACCATCCTTATAATACTACTCGCGTCACTGACGGTGCCACGTCTGCTGTGGGGGGACGAGCTAACGCTCTGCCTCTCCATGAGCATGCCATTTGAAGTACTGAGACGCTATGTTCAGGATGCCGCGAGGCAGCCGGAACCGGTCCAAGTCGCCTTTCGGGGGTTTGTGGGGGGAGCCCGTACCATCATGCCGACCCTGACCCGCATCAACCAACTGCTGCTGATCGACGTCAACTGCCAGGAACAAGGGAACACCCCCTGCCCCCGCTATCCGGTCAACATCCGAATTGATCCGGTGTTGTTTCGCGCCGCAGCGGTTCAGGAAGTGCCAACCCTGGTACTGAGCCGTACCGCCAATGGTGGTCCGTACCGAACCAAGAGTGGCGATGCCCGCCTTTCCTATCTCCGTGAAACACTGACCCAATCCCCAGGAGGACTCCATGACCCGAATCACGCTCCGCCAGACGATCCGACACCAATTGATCGGCAGCTGCTTCCTGCACCTGCTGCTGATGCTGCTGCTCCTGACCGGCTACCACCTCTGGATCGCCCCCCAGATCCAGACCATCGACCTGAAAGGGTACCTGGATCGCCAGCGGGAGCTCTATCAGGCTCACCGCATTGATGACACCACCCTGCAACAGAACCTGGCCGGACTTGAACGGATTGTGGCCAGTCAGCCTAAAAACCGGATTTTAATCCTGAAGGAGGTGGTGCTTGGAACGATACCAGCGGTTCCCCTACCGTAGGCTGATACTGATGGTGGTGCTGCTGACCCTGGCGGGACAGACACTGATGAGTCGGCTGATGGTTACCACCAGCCGCTCCCTGAACCATCGGATTTTCTGGCTACAGACAACCGGCCGCACACCAACCGGCTCCTATCAGCTTTTTCGCTTTATTGACGAGCGCGGGGAGCGCCTGGTGACCAAACGGGTAGCCTGTGGCGCTGGTGATCAACTTGACCAGCGTCCCGAGGGGATGCTGCGCTGTAACGGTCGGGAGCTGGCTAAACTGCGCCCCGGTGACCGGCCAGCTGCCAGTGTGACCGGCAGGATTCCCCCCGGTTACCTGTTCATGCTGGGGGATCATCCCAACAGTATTGATTCACGTCGTTTCGGCCTGGTGGACTGCCAGCTGGTGGTGCGTCAGGCCTACCCGATCTGGTAAGGAGCGCACATGGATCCAAGCGGAGTACCCACTTTTCTCACCAGCCTCGTCGCGTCAGGGGGGATCCCCCTCCTCCGGGGGGGAAGTCTGGTCTGCATGCTGGCCGCCTTTTGGTGCGGGGTCCGAATGCGCAATCCGACCTTGGCGGCTTTGTTACTGTTGACCGCGGCAGGGCTGCTCTATGGCGGGATACCGATTATCAGCTGGTTTAACGGAGGAAGCTTCCATGGCTACCCCTGAACTGGTTCCGCTCCCCCCCAGTG
>JBLIZM010000023.1:0-2739 GCA_048859855.1 Trichlorobacter sp. | reverse complement strand
ACTGGTGCCTGCGCTGCAGCCCAACGCTCTGAAACGATACAGGCAGCAGCGCCACAATCAAGTGCCTGCTGGATGTAGTCATGGCCGTTGAAATGTTCCCCTTCCAACGCTACAAACAATTGCCCATGCGTAATTGAGCGGGAATCACTGGAGACGCTAGAAACGGTTCCAAACGGTGCGCCAACGAGTCGCCCACCGGTCGCCTGTAGTATTTCAGCTTCAGTGAACATGCGAATGGCGCTCCTTCAATGCGTTGTATGCAACGATTCGGTCATCAAAATGTGTTTTTACCGTCCCGATGATTTGGTAGTCCTCATGGCCTTTACCGGCAAGCAGGACGATATCACCAGGAGTTGCCAGAGTAATTGCTAACTCAATCGCTTCCTGGCGGTTCTCAATAATAGTATGGCAGGAACTCGGCAGCATCGTTCCCGATACTGCGGCCTGACGCAGACCCTCAGGGGTAAAATAATGGGTGTGCTCTTTTGAAATCCCGCTGCGGATATCAGCAATAATGGCTGCTGGCTGTTCAGTGCGTGGATTGTCTGAGGTCACAATCGTAATGTCGGATATGGTTGTTGCGATATTACCCATAACAGGGCGCTTGCCGGTATCGCGGTCTCCTCCACAGCCGAAAACGGTAATCAACCGCTGTTGGGCGAGACTGCGTAAGGTGCTAAGGACATTTTGGAGGGCATCGCCCGTATGAGCGTAGTCGACGAGGCAGGTAATGCCACAATCATTTTCGACCCGCTCAAGTCGCCCGGGGACATTGGTTTGATTGATGATTCCGGTTACAATTGCTTCTAGTGAAAGACCAAGTGCAATTCCTGCTGCTGCGGCTCCGAGAATATTCTGAATGTTATACGTTCCTAGTAGTTTTGATCTGAACGGAGCTTCACCGTTTGGTGTTACGAGGATGCCGTGGATTCCGTTCGTATCCATTATGATATCACGAGCTGTTACGTCTGCCCCTTGGGAGAGACCATAGGTGAGTACCGCACAGGCTGACCGGTTGATGAAGGTAGGCGCCGCCGGGTCGTCAAGATTAATGACTGCAGCCTTAATCTGATCTGCTTTTTCGGCATTCGGACGTAGTAACTCCTCAAAAAGACGGATTTTTGCCTCTTGATAGGCCTCCATCGTTCCGTGGTAGTCGAGGTGGTCCCTCGTCAGGTTCGTAAATACACCGACATTGAAATCAGCCCCATCAACTCGGTGCTGCTCAAGGGCATGAGAGGAAACTTCCATTACAAACGCTTTAGCTCCAACCTCTGCCAATTCAGCAAAAACGGCCTGTAGTTCTGTTGACTCTGGCGTTGTATGACTTGCCGGAAGAATGGTTTCTCCAAAGCGATAGCTAATGGTGCCGAGAACAGCTGCCGGCAGTGCCGCAGCGTTGAGAATACTCTCAATCAGGTAGCTCGTCGTCGTCTTCCCGTTTGTGCCGGTAATGCCTATTAAAGGTTTATTCTTGGTTGGCTCATGATGGAAACGGGCGGCCAGACGTGCCATGACTCTTCGAATGTCAGATACTACGATCCAAGGGACCTCCGTCGGAGCATAGGATGAGTCTTCCAGGATTACGGCAGCAGCACCTTGTACTACCGCTGCTGATATAAAGGCATGCCCATCTGATTGGGTACCGCGTAATGCAAAAAACAGAAAGCCGGGCTTCACTAAACGAGAATCGCAGGTCAGTCCCGTTATAGAGCAGTCCGATGGTATCTGCGTCTGAACCGCAACAATATCGGTAAGTAATTGATTGAGTGGCATTGTGGTATTGGTCATAATCCTGACTCCAGTTTTACCCAAACGCTGTCAGATGGTCGTATTGCACTGCCTGGCTGTGGGTGCTGTCCGACAACCCGACCGCTACCACGGAGCTGTATATTTAGCTGGCGTTTTTCCATGACCTTCAGAACTTGTCGCATACTCATCCCTCTGAAGTCAGGCATTGTTGTGCCAGCGGCAGCTGCTTCAACGCGGCTGTTTTCCACTGCAGTCGGCGAAGCGGGCTGTCGGGTGCCTGAAGCCTTGGGAGGGGGGACGGATTTTGAGGATGCTTCTGGCGTTCTGCCAACCCCTGCGACTTTCAAATAGCACAACGAGTTAAAGGCAATCTCCTTAAAGGCTGGTGCTGCAACAACACCACCGTATGGGCTTGTCTTCGGCTCATCAATAATTACCGCAATGGTCAGTACCGGACGGTCTGCGGGTACAAATCCGATGAACGTCGCGGTACGTTTACTTGGTGAATATGTCCGTGTTGCCGGATCTATTTTCTGAGCCGTTCCGGTTTTTCCCGCGACCCTGATCCCATCGATAGCGGCTTTCGTTGCTGTCCCACCCGTCTGGACAACCCCTTCCATCATTTGGGTGACCGTTTTGGCTGTTTCAGGTGATATGACTCTCCTGATGACCCGCGGTTCGAACTTTTGGACCTCATGCCCGGCATTGTCCGTAATCCGCTCGACAAGATATGGTTTCATTAATACCCCACCGTTTGCAATTGCCGACACGGCACTGGTTAACTGTATTGCGGTGGTAGAAACACCTTGCCCGAACGAAATGGTTGCAAGATCTATGCTGTACCATTTGTTTGGGGGTCTCAGGGAGCCCACAGCCTCACCGGGGAGGTCAATATTGCTCTTTTCGCCGAACCCAAAAGACTTTAAATAACGGTGAAGCCGATCCTCGCCGAGTTTAAAGCCGATTTTGGCTGATAGATCGGAAGAG
>JBLIZM010000022.1:0-2305 GCA_048859855.1 Trichlorobacter sp. | reverse complement strand
GGCGCGGTTTCCGTAAAGCGATGTTACTGCCGGTATCCGCACCATTCCATTGCTCCTTGATGCTACCAGCTGCAGAGCGCCTTTCAACAGTGCTTGATACCTGTACAGTGTCGCCAATGACAACTGCTGTTGTGACGAATGTTGAAGGGACGCCTAATAGTGATGCGTCAAGAGTCCGTGAACTCCTGGTTGCTCAGGTATGTGCACCGGTACGCTGGGAACAATCTGTTCAAAGAATGCGTGCAGACGGGATTGAACGTTTCATTGAAATTGGCCCTGGCAAAGTCCTTTCCGGCCTGGTTAAGCGAATTGATAAGGAAGCGCTGTTGGCTAATATCGAAGACAGTACCGGCCTCGCTGGTCTGGCAGGGTAGGGAAAGGATCGTTCATGCTTGACATTAAAGCGATTAGCGCTGTTTTACCACATCGGTATCCCTTTTTACTGGTTGATCGGGTGCTTGACATTGATCCCTGGAAACGGATTGTCTGCCTAAAAAACGTAACCATTAATGAGCCGTTTTTTCAGGGGCACTTCCCAAATCATCCGGTTATGCCCGGAGTACTGATTATTGAAGGGATGGCACAGGTTGCCGGTATTCTGGCCTATCAATCCGATCTAAGCGTGGCAGGTAAAGTAACTTATTTCGTTGGTATTGATGGAGCGAAGTTCCGTCGCCCGGTAGTCCCTGGAGATCAGTTAACCTATGAAGTAGAAGTTGCTGGTTGTAAGAGGGGTATCTGGATGTTTACCAGCAAGGCTTTTGTTGATGGCCAGCTGGTAACCGAAGCGATGCTTAAGGCGACGTTTGTCGACTCAAATGCATAGTGTCCTTAAACCGATCGATTAGGAGATAGAATATGCCTCAAGGTAAAGTAGCTATTGTAACCGGTGCCTCCCGTGGTATCGGAAAAAGTATTGCTTGCGCACTGGCCGCCCAAGGGGCGGTAGTAGTCTGTGTTGGCACAAATCAAGATGCACTTGATTCTGTGGTTGCCGAAATCACTGCTACCGGTGGCCGTGCTAGTTCGGTTGCCGCCAACATCGCGCTTGTTGATGACTGTGAGCGAATCATCTCGTATGCGCATGAACAGTATGGTTCCGTTGATATTCTGGTGAATAATGCTGGTGTTACCCGTGATGGAATGTTCCTGAAGATGAAAGATGAGGATTGGGATACCGTCATCAACACGAACCTCAAAGGGGCGTTCATGACTTCTCGGGCAGCCTGGAAGGTTATGAGTAAGCAACGCTATGGCAGAATAATCAATATTACGTCAATTGTCGGACAAATGGGGAACGCAGGTCAGGCAAACTACTGTGCCAGCAAAGGTGGTTTGATTGCTATGACTAAGTCCAACGCCCGTGAAATGGCAAAGCGCAATGTAACGGTGAACGCCGTAGCTCCCGGTTTTATCACCACGGCCATGACTGAAGGGCTCCCCGATAAAGTCAAGGAATCGCTTTCCTCACAGATCCCGCTTGAGCGCTTTGGCACCCCGGAAGATATCGCTCATGCCGTCGTCTTTTTAGCCTCTTCAGCATCCGGTTACATAACTGGTCAGATTTTAGGCGTAAATGGTGGCATGTACATGTAACATAAACAGGGGGTTACGCAAGTGCCTCCGATAGTAAAAAATAACTTTGACAACACGCGTTTCGGTTTGTTATGAAACACAAAAACGTATTCATAAACCATAACTGGTTTACAACACACGGAGGTGCAAGATGTCTGACGACGTAAAACGAGTTAAAGAAATCATCGCTGAGCAACTGGGAGTAGATGAGGCTCAGGTTGTACCTGAGGCTTCCTTCATGGATGACCTTGGTGCAGACTCCCTCGACACCGTCGAGTTAGTCATGGCTCTTGAAGAGGAGTTCGACATCGAAATCCCTGATGAGGACGCCGAGAAGATCCAATCCGTTCAGGATGCTATTGACTACGTTTCCGAGCATCGCTAGGATCGCTTGGTAACCGTTGCCGTGAAGAGGGGGAGCACTATGCCCCCTCTTTTCCTTTTTATTCATTAATGATGTAGGGGAGCGAACAGATGAGACGTGTCGTCGTTACCGGAGTAGGGGCGGTTTCACCGCTCGGAACAGGCAATCAGAAGAACTGGGACAACCTTATCAGCGGTGTATGCGGTATTGATCGCATCAGTCGTTTTGATGCGAGCGTACTACCGGTTCAGATCGCCGGTGAAGTCAGAGACTTCAATGCCGAGGATTACATCGACAAAAAAGAGATCAAGAAAATGGATCTCTCCATCCAGTACGCAATGGCAGCAGCTCACTTCGCCATGGAAG
>JBLIZM010000021.1:0-2035 GCA_048859855.1 Trichlorobacter sp. | reverse complement strand
AGGGCTGATTTTCTATGCCATTGGTCGTCATGAAGAGAGTGGCGAGCTGTTCCTGAAAATCACCGGCAATCAGGGTGGAGGTCTGCATAGCAAGGAGTGGATTGCGCTGTCGGCGATTGACGATGTGTTGCGCTCCTTGCCCGCAGACAAGCCGTTTAAATCCAGCGTTATGAAGCGACTGTTTAAAGGTGGCAGTGCCAATAACGCCGGATTCTTATCAGCCATTCTGCGCTCGGACGGGCTGAAATTGGTCCAGAAGGCAGACGGCAATCCGATGCTGCACGAACTGGTGCCTGATTACCTTGAGCGCTTGGGTTCGCTAACCAATGGGCTCTGTACCGTAACTTCTACCATCGAATAACCCCTGCATAGCACTCACCTGCCCAAGGGTGAGCCCCCCCAACAACCAATCTGAGGTGATTATGACGATCCCATTTGCGGGCGATTTTGCCCTGCCTGTCAGTCAGGCATTGATGAGTATTCTGGATCAGGAACTGGTTAGATCTGGAATGGTGCTGAAGGGAAAATCCAGTCTGGTCTTCAACTTCCGAGACCCGGATTACGGCCCGGTTCGTGGCGGGTTTCATCCGGTAGAAATACGGCTGCTAAAGCGTAAAGACCAGTGGCAGTTCGATTACGTGACGGACTTTAGCTATCAGGGGCCGGAGGAGATGGCGGAGTTGGTCAAAGAGATCGACTTCAACTTTTTGAGCGAAGAATACTACCTGCTCCGTTACGGCCAGATGGGACCAGCGTCGGCCAGGGAGCTCTATACGATGTGGGAGTCGAACTTCGTCAGTTACTACCAGATGGGCGTGTTTACCGTCTCAGTGGCTGCGTAACCGTCGCACCGGACAGGAAAGGAACAGGAACCAGCGGCGGTTTGGTTCTGGCAGTGGTTCTACTGTGTTCACCTTTCCATGCAGGGCAAGGAGCCATGGACTAACCCAACTCGAAACCGGTCAGCGGCTCAGTAGGTTAGTCCATCCTTCGTCTGTTTCAGGTGTCCCTCTCACCTGATCCACAAAACAAGTATCCCCGGCCTGTGGCTGGGAGGCTTGTTTTTTGTCATCAGCGAGGAGGGAGAAAAGACAGATATATGTGTATCCCTAATGGTGTTATTCCACCAAGCGCTGTTCGCTACGCCGCTCGGATCACTTCGATGCCATTTAGTTCAGCAGCGGCAATCACAGCATCCGGTGTAGCCCTGAAGAACTCTTTCCTGTTATTGACCAGATTGATCCTGACATCAGCAAACCGCTTATGGAGCGCCGATTCAAGCGCCGGTGCGTCCTCACAGTAAAACATCGCGTGTACGTCGAAAGTGTCCGGTACTGAGGCGTCACCCAACTCACGAACACGATCATACGGGTCTACTCGTCTGGTCATGCCAATTTTTACAATGTCAGTGCCAAAGGACAGTTCGTTCGAGATCACATATACATAACCAGCGCGGGTGATCTGTGCCATCGATACAGCCCTTTGCTCGCGTTGCTTAAGGATTTTCAATTCTTGTTGGTGCATTGCCAGCAATTCACGCTGTTCCTCAGTTGCGGAATCAAGCTTACTCAATTCATTTTGAATCAGCTTTTCCATCAACTCCCTATTTTTTGTTGCTTTTTCTGCCGCAGATTTTATCTTTGCCTCTTCACGCTCGGCCTCTTTTTGTAGCCTATTTTCCTCTCGTTCACTCTCCTTTATATCTGACGTCAATTTTATTACTTCATAGGAAAGCATTAGTTCCTCAAGCTTTAGCAAAAGGTAGGGAGTTTGGAGCTGAGTCTTTATTATTTTACCGCAATCATTGATCTCATCAAAACTGCGTCGGATACGGCTTATCAGGCGATTGATGTTGTTCCAGTCTGCCAATGAAATAGCTGCGTTCACCTCATTATCGAAGCATCTCAGACGCAATTTTATCTCACGATTAATCAGAGTTTTTGCTTTTGCCTTGCTGTTATTGACTACGAAGTTATCGCCTAACGTACAGATGCAAGCTTGCTTATTCTTTACCAGTAGCGTTGCTTCACTCTGG
>JBLIZM010000020.1:0-2806 GCA_048859855.1 Trichlorobacter sp. | reverse complement strand
TATGTCAGCATCAATGCCGATTACCGGACGTAAGTAAGAATGCGAGTACTATCACGCATACAAAGCCGCCTTTTGGGCGGCTTTTTCCTGTTCCTGCCCCTGATCGCTCTCCCGGGACAGGGGTTGGCTGATCCATTAATGCCGGTTTCTTCTGTGACGGAGACCGATATCTCCGCTGAGCTCCTGAATGATGCGGTCAGTCAAGACAGTCTTGAGCTGATTATCGCCAGCGCTCAACGTCGTGGGGTTATTAATGGAGCGGTGGTACTCGTCGGTACCCATGATCAAATTTTATATCACCGCAGTATGGGGCGCGCAGGGGCGACTCCCCAGTCACCACTCCTTGATCGCCATGCTCTTTTTGATATCGCCTCATTGACCAAGGTCGTCGCTACAACCACAGCGGTGATTCAGTTAATTGATCGTGGCGAGATTCACCTGCTCGATCCGATTGGTGCCTTTATCCCGGAGCTTGAGGATAGTGATATCACGGTTCTGAATTTACTGACCCATACCTCTGGTTTGAATGATATTGAGTTGAATCCCGTCATTCCGTTGTCTAGTGCCATTGATCATGCAGCCTATGAGAATAAGGTTCCGGCCGGTGAACGGTTTCGTTATGCAGATATAAACTTCATTCTGCTTGGGAATCTTGTTCGTCGGGTATCGGGGCATTGTCTTGATCGTTATACCGAAGAAGAACTCTTTAAACCGCTTAAGATGAACCATACCGGATTTAAGCCGAAAGCAAACGGTTTACAGGTAGCCAGTACGGTAATCAGTAAGGAACAGGAGCGTACGGGGCTTGTCCAGGATGACAATGCCCGTCGACTGGGTGGGGTGGCTGGGCATGCGGGTTTATTTACCACTGCGGATGATCTGGCCCGTTTTGTTCAAATGATCTTAAATCATGGTACGCTCGACGGTGTTAAGATTCTATCAGATCGGGCGGTAGATCAGATGACAGCCCCCTATTTTTTTAGTGACGGTCGGATTGTGCGTGGGCTGGGCTGGGATCGTTCATCACCGTTTTCTTCTCCTAAGTCCCGCCTCTTCAGTGAAGACTCCTTTGGCCATACCGGCTATAGTGGTACGTCATTATGGATTGATCCTGCAGCAGACCTGTTCGTGGTGCTTTTAACTACCCGGCAGGATTACCATGATAAAGGGGCTATTAACGGGTTGCGCCGTGATATTTCAACCATGGCCTATCGTCTGTTTCGATCCGTGCGCCAAAGCAGTCTCGAGGAGCAGCTGCTACTGCCGCTTCCTTGACAGGGTCAGGGGGGTGTGGTACGGTTCGCACGGTTTAAATTACTGGTTTCACACGCTGAAGCGGAGGATACCATGGCAGGACTGACACTACTTTTGGCTGATGACAGTATCACCATCCAGAAGGTGGTTGGCATCATATTCGGGGCTGATGACTATACTCTGCATGTTGTCGATAACGGTAGGGATGCCATTCGTCGCGCTGGTGAGCTCAAGCCGGATATTATGCTGATTGATGCGGTTATGCCGGACATGGATGGCTATGAGGTCAGTCAGACCTTACGGACCAATCCAGCCCTACGGGATCGACCGATCTTGTTGTTATGTGGTTCATTTGATCCGTTTGATCCAGAGCGGGCTAAAAACGCTGGTATTGATGATCATTTGGTTAAGCCGTTTGAGTCTCAGCAATTGATAGCTAAGGTTGAAAACCGCCATAGACGAGGACGGTCGGGCCAGCGTTTGAGCGGTATGCTTGAGCGTGAGCGTACCCCGGCCACCCCGGTTAGTGTAGATGACCCTTGGGGAAGCCAGTCACTGGCACCACCGGCATCGCTTGAACCGTTTCTTCGTTCAGAACCAGTAGCGCATCCCGTGGATGACCAGGAAGTAGAGCAGCTCCGCCGTCTGCTGACGAGTATGAGTCAGGAAACGGTCGAGCGGATTGTGCGGGAAATTGTCCCCGGCATGGCAGAACAGATGATCCGTGAAGCCATTGAACGAATAACCAAGGGGCGCTAGAGGTATCGTCGAATGATAAAGCAGGCATTGGCACAGGTAGTCGAACGTGGGGATCTGACTGAGTCCCAGATGATTGAGGTAATGAACCAGATTATGTCCGGTGAGTGTACACCGGCTCAGATAGCAGCGTTCATTACGGCGTTACGTATGAAGGGTGAGACCATTGATGAAATAACCGGCGCAGCACGGGTTATGCGTGACCGGGCTACACCGATTCGGATTAAAGGTGCTGCCGTTGATCTTGATCGTGATGATATCAATATTGACCGGGAAACAATCCTTGATGTGGTTGGTACCGGCGGTGATGGTACTAATACCTTTAATGTTTCAACAACGGTATCCTTTGTCGTTGCTGCCTGTGGTGTGACGGTTGCTAAGCATGGTAATCGCTCGGTATCATCCTCTTGTGGTAGTGCCGACGTTCTCGAGCGGTTGGGGGTTAATCTTGATATCGCGCCAGACCAGGTTGAGCAATGTATTGACCAGGTTGGAATCGGTTTTTTGTTTGCTCCAGCTCTGCATGGTGCCATGAAATATGCCATTGGTCCTCGCCGTGAGATCGGCATTAGAACTATTTTTAACATCCTTGGACCATTAACCAATCCTGCCCGGGCAAATCGCCAGGTGATGGGGGTCTACCGTACGGATTTGGTGGAAACCCTTGCCGGTGTATTACACCGCCTGGGGTGTCGTCGTGGTTTTGTGGTGTGTGGTCACGATGGAATGGATGAGATAACCCTGACCGGACCAACAAGCGCTGCTGAGGTTACCAGCATGGGTGTGGTTCCGTTTA
>JBLIZM010000019.1:0-3104 GCA_048859855.1 Trichlorobacter sp. | reverse complement strand
TCTGGTGTACTCATAGCACAAAAGTCCTACGCGGGGGGGTGTCCCCCCGCGCCAGTGTCTACGGTTGCTGTATTAACCGCGTTGCGGCTCAATCAGTCCAAACTTACCGTCTTTACGACGATAGAGAACGTTTAACTCACCGGTATTTGCATCAGTGAAGACCAGGAAGTCCTTATGCAGCAGATCCATCTGCATAACCGCCTCATCAACCGACATCGGCTTAGCGACCTCAGTTTTGGTACTGACAACCTGTGGTTCAACCACAGCCTCAGGCTCATCAACCGCAAAGACCTTCTTGGACATCGTCCGGCCAGAACTGGTCGCGGATGGCTTATGGGCTTTCAGCTTTTCCTTGTAACGGTTTAGCTGGCGCTCAAGCTTATCAAGAACTGCATCAATCGATGCATACATGTCATGGGTGGCATCAGAAGCCTTCACCGTAACACCACGGTTGGACAAGACGATCTCGACAATATGACGGATCTTCTCAACCGTGAAATAGATGTTGGCGGATACCGGCCCCTCGAGGTAGACAACCAGCCGTGACAGCTTGTCCTCGGCATAGCTCTTCAGGGCGTCACTCTGTTCCATGTGTCTGAATGTTGTGGTTACTTGCATAGCTACTCCTTTTCTCTTGTCGTCGCTGCTGATGGTGACACAGGTCACTAAAATGATCTGCGTCGTTCGGAAGACGACCCGATCCGCATCAACTCACGGTACTTGGTCACAGTTCTGCGTGCGATGTTGACGGTGGCATCGGACAGCATTTCTGCGATTTTCTGGTCTGACAGCGGCTTTGCTTGATTTTCCGCCTCGATTATCGTCTTAATCCGGTCCTTGACACTTTCTGATGAAACCGAATCACCGTCGGAGGTGGAAAGGCCGCTACTGAAGAAATACTTTAATTCAAAGAGCCCCTGGGGGGTCTGCATATACTTATTCGTGGTTACCCGGCTAATCGTTGATTCATGCATACCGATGTCCTCGGCGACATCACGTAACACCAGTGGTTTCAACCCAAGCACGCCACGCTCCAGAAAATCACGCTGGAACTTGACAATGCTTTTTGCAACGCGGTAGATCGTTCGTTGCCGTTGTTGAATGCTTTTAATCAGCCACTGCGCTGCCCGGGTCCGCTCACTGATGTATTCATCAGCCTTACTGTCCAGGCCGCCGCCTTTACGCATACCGGTATAATACGGCGAAAGCCGTAGTGACGGCAAGCCCTCTTCGTTCAGAGTCACCACATAGTCGTCCGCAACCTTGGTAACAAAGATGTCCGGCGAGATATACTGGGGGGTCTCACTGCTGAATCGACGGCCGGGAGCAGGGTCCAGTGTTGCAATCCGGGCGATGGCAGCCAGTACGTCCTCCGGTTCGACACGCAGGCTACGGGCTATCTGACGAAGAGCGCGCTGTTCAAGCTCCTGAATGTGATGTTGAAGAATCTGACCGACAATCCCATCTGCCATACCCTGTTCATGCGCCTGAATCAGTAGGCATTCCTGCAGTGATCGGGCTGCAACACCGGGTGGATCAAAACCTTGAATCTGTACCAACACCTCTTCAAGATGTTCAGGGGTAGTTTCAACCTGCTCAGCCAACTGCGTAAGTGGTGTGCGCAGATAGCCATCATCCTCAAGGCAACCGATTAAAAAGAGCGCGAGCAGACGGTCCTGATCCGAAAGAGCACTTACTTGTAATTGGTTGATAAGATGATCACGTAGGTTGGCACTTTTGGTGAGGTAGGTTTCGGGTGATGGACGCTCCTCCCCATCATACCCATGCTCACCGACTGAATAACTGTAGCCATCACGAAACTCATCCCAGTCCCTGAGAACCTCACCATTGGCCACGACTTCATCAAACCGCTCCGACGATGGTTCGTCCTGGGGCAACGCTTCATGCTCATCAAAGCGGGATTCAACATCGAGGTCATCAGCATACTCATCATGCTCTTCCAGAAGAGGATTTTCTTCAAGCTCCTGGCGAACAACATCCTGCAATTCGACCCTGGTCATCTGGAGTAGCTTAATCGCCTGCTGCAACTGGGGTGTCATCACCAGTTGCTGCGAAAGCCGTAATTGTTGCCGCATCTCCATTGCCATCAGTCAGTCCTAATTCTTACAGCCGGAAGTTCTCACCAAGATAGATAGCCCTGGCCTTCTCACTCTGGGCAATCTCCTCCGGGGTGCCAAATTCAAGCACTTGACCGGCATTGACAATATACGCACTATCACAGACACCCAGAGTTTCCCGGACATTGTGATCAGATATGAGTACGCCGATACCGCGCTGCTTCAGGCCACGAATCAACTCCTGTATATCAGCAACCGCAATCGGGTCAATACCGGCAAACGGCTCATCCAGCAGCACGAAGTCCGGTTGGGTGATCAAGGCCCGGGCGATTTCAACCCGCCGACGCTCACCACCGGAGAGCGCATACCCTTGGCTATCGGCGATATGAAGAATCCCGAACTCCTCCATCAACTGTTCGGCGCGGTGCTGTTGCTGTTCCGGGTCCGATTCAACGGTCTCCAGAATCGCCAGCAGATTATCCCGAACCGAAAGCTTACGAAAAACAGAAGCCTCCTGGGGGAGATAACTGACACCAGTTCTGGCCCGCTCATGCATCGGTAGTTCCGTTAACTCACGATCATCAATAAAAATCCGGCCGGCATCGGGACGGGTCAGCCCTACCACCATATAAAAAGTGGTGGTCTTACCGGCACCATTGGGACCAAGGAGACCGACAACGGATCCAGAGCTGACCTCGAGATTGACCGAAGAAACAACCGTGCGGGAACCGTAGGTCTTAACTAAGCCTTGTGCTTTGAGGAGATGCTTACGGCTTTCGGGCATCGGGCTTTTGCTCCTTCTTCTTCGGGTACAGGACGGCTTCGACACGGGTTGAATCACCGCTGCTGACGTGACTACGCTGATCATCGAGGAAATAGACAATCTTGACGCCAGTTACCGTATCACGATCCTGGGTGACCCGTGGATTAATGGTCAACGTAATCTTGCCGATCTTGCTTTCATAGAGCCCATGACCGCCGGTGCCAACCCGGTTGGTTTGCAGAATCCTGACCGAACCGATCGCT
>JBLIZM010000018.1:0-3377 GCA_048859855.1 Trichlorobacter sp. | reverse complement strand
GACGAAGAGAGCCAGCTGCAGCATTACGGGGGTTGGCAAAAGCAGGTTCTCCCGACTCCTCACGTTCCTGATTAAGTGCGACAAACGCTTCACGCGGGAGATAGACCTCTCCACGGACTTCCAAAAGTGCCGGGACATCATCACCACTAAGGGTCAGGGGGATTTGGCGAATCGTTTTTACATTAGCGGTTACATCCTCACCAATAACACCATCGCCCCGTGTTGACGCCTGAAGTAGGATACCGTTCTGGTACACCAGTTCAATCGCAAGCCCATCCATCTTTGGCTCACACTGATACGCTATCGATACAGATTCAGGGACCACGAGCGCACTTCGGATTCGCTGATCAAAAACCGTGATATCTTCGATGGTCAGCGCATTTTCAAGGGATAACATCGGAAGGCGATGGCGCACCTGACTGAAACGTTCCTGGGGACGTCCACCTACCCGGTGGGTTGGCGAAGAAGGAGAAGCCAATTCCGGATGTTCCGTCTCAAGCTGCTGTAGCTCCCTGAATAAGGAATCATATTCGGCATCGCTGATTTTTGGAGTATCTAGCTCATAGTACCAGCGGTTATGTTCCTCGATCTGACGTCGGAGCTCCTCGACACGGGCTGCTACCGGTGGTCCATCGAAAAATGATAGTTGTTCCATAGGTTTCTTTCTAATCAGTTACTCACAGGTTAATCAGTATACCAAAAAAAATGATACAACCCCCTTGATTTTTGCGGTGCCGGTGATTATAGTCACTTTCGTTAGCACTCATACTCAAAGAGTGCTAGCAAACAAATACCAACCATAACACACTGCATAGCATGAAAGGAGATGGAATCATGAGTTTACGACCATTGCATGACCGTATCATCGTTAAGCGCCTCGACGGCGAGGAGAAGACCGCTGGTGGACTCTTTATTCCCGACAGCGCAAAAGAGAAGCCGCAAAAGGGCGAGGTTATCGCTGCTGGTAACGGCAAGAAAAATGATGAGGGGAAGTGCATGCCTCTGGACGTCAAAGTCGGTGACACCATCCTGTTCGGCAAGTATGCCGGCACCGAGATCAAAGTTGATGGCGATGAGCTTCTGATGATGCGTGAGGATGATGTCCTCGCCGTTGTTGAGTAGTCAGACGTACACAACGTTACAAAAAACACTACTGTTAATTGGAGGAAAATAGGATATGTCCGCAAAAGAAATCCGTTTCAACGAAGAAGGACGTAACGCAATTCTGCGTGGCGTCAACGCACTGGCAGATACCGTCAAGGTAACCCTTGGTCCAAAGGGACGTAACGTTATCATCGAAAAGTCCTTTGGTTCACCACTAATTACCAAGGACGGCGTTTCCGTAGCAAAAGAAATCGAACTGGAAAACAAGTTTGAGAACATGGGCGCACAGCTGGTTAAGGAAGTTGCTTCAAAAACCTCCGATGTCGCTGGTGACGGCACTACAACTGCTACCGTTCTGGCACAAGCAATTTACCGCCAAGGTGCAAAGCTGGTTGCAGCAGGCCACAATCCGATGGAACTGAAGCGTGGCATCGACAAGTCCGTTGAAGTGATTGTTAGCGAACTGCAGAAGATCTCCAAGCCGATCAAAGATCATAAGGAGATTGCACAGGTTGGCACCATCTCTGCCAACAACGACAAAACCATTGGTGATATCATCGCCGAAGCAATGGAAAAAGTCGGCAAAGAAGGAGTCATCACCGTTGAGGAAGCAAAGTCAATGGAAACCTCCCTCGAGACCGTTGAAGGGATGCAGTTTGATCGTGGTTATCTCTCCCCATACTTCGTCTCCGATCCTGAGCGTATGGAAGCAACACTGGAGAACGCTGTAATCCTGATTTATGACAAGAAAATTTCCAATATGAAAGACATGCTGCCGGTTCTTGAGCAAACTGCAAAATCAGGCCGTCCGCTGATGATCATTGCTGAAGATATCGAAGGTGAAGCACTGGCAACCCTGGTTGTCAACAAGCTCCGTGGCGTTCTGAATGTCTGTGCTGTCAAGGCTCCTGGCTTTGGCGATCGTCGTAAGGCAATGCTCGAGGACATCGCTGTTCTGACCGGCGGAAAAGTCATCTCGGAAGAGACCGGCTTTAAACTTGAGAACACCACTATCGACATGTTGGGCCGTGCAAAGCGTATCGTTGTTGACAAAGACAACACCACCATCATCGATGGTGACGGTGCTGATCCTGAGATCCAAGGTCGCGTCAAGCAGATCCGTGCTCAGATTGAAGATACCTCTTCCGACTACGACCGTGAGAAGCTCCAAGAGCGACTGGCCAAACTGGTTGGTGGCGTTGCCGTCATCAAAGTTGGTGCAGCCACTGAAACTGAGATGAAAGAGAAGAAGGCACGGGTTGAAGATGCACTGCATGCGACCCGCGCAGCTGTTGACGAAGGGATTGTCCCTGGCGGTGGGGTTGCTTTCATCCGCGCACTCTCTGCACTCGACGCACTGAGCCTCGATGCTGAGCAGCAGTTCGGTATCACGATCATCAAGAACGCCCTTGAGGCACCGATTCGTCAGATTGCCGATAACGCCGGCATCGACGCATCAATCGTTGTTGACAAAGTCAAGAACGGTAAGGATTCCTTCGGCTATAATGCTGCTGACGACACCTACGTCGACATGCTCCAGGCCGGCATCATCGACCCGACCAAGGTTTCCCGCTGTGCTCTGCAGAATGCAGCTTCCGTTGCCGGTCTGATGCTGACCACCGAAGCGATGATTGCTGAGAAACCGAAAAAAGATGCTCCGATGCCTGCAATGCCAGGTGGCATGGATGGCATGGGTGGCATGGGCTACTAATCCGATTGAGTTTTCGGAATTTCCTGCTACAGTAAAAAGACCGGGGTCAGCCCCGGTCTTTTTGCATGAAAGGACCGTAACAATGCCCACAACTGCTGTGCTCCTGCTCCAGATGGGAGGACCAGACTCACTGGAAGCGGTACGCCCGTTCTTAAAAAATCTTTTCCGGGACCGTGAAATAATACGGCTCGGCCCCGCAGTTTTGCAGCCGCTGATTGCCGCCTTCATCGTAGCGCGTCGAACCCCAGCAGTTATCGAAAAATACCGTGAGATCGGTGGCGCGTCACCGTTGCGACGTATCACAGAACAGCAGGCAGCTGCTCTGGAACAGCAGCTCACTATCCCTTGTGCCGTTGGAATGCGTTACTGGCACCCATTCACTGCGGACACCCTGCAGTCCCTGCAGGCTCGGGGCATCTCCCGTCTTGTGGTTCTCCCACTCTACCCACAGTACTCACGGGCAACCAGTGGTTCCAGCATCAACGACCTGAAGCGTCTCGTTGCAAAACAGACTGCACCGATGCAGCTTACCATTCTGGAACAGTTTCATGATCATCCCGGC
>JBLIZM010000017.1:0-2141 GCA_048859855.1 Trichlorobacter sp. | reverse complement strand
GCTCTCCGAGCACCAGGCGCAGTTCCTTGGCTTCGGCATCAATGAGCGTGATCAGATGCTCCCATTCGACATTGGTGTGCTCTGAGCGCACCACAAGCCCGCTGGGGGATACATCATTTGCGACACAGAAGACAAGATGCTCGTATGATCGGAACCAGCTACGACGATCCGCATTCAGGTGCAGGTACTTCTCGCAGGCCAACCCGTATATATACCGGTCAAAGCCCGGTTGCAGATCGGTACTAGAGTCATCTTCCAAGTTCACGTTGAATCACTCCTTACCCCCCAAGCAGCGACTATCGAGGTGGCCGCATAGGGGTGAGAACAGTTGCATAGAGCTAAATTGCGTTGATAACCATCATAATACAGATAATAACGCCTGTCGCAACGTTTTTAGATAACCCCGATGTGAGCATAGATTCCTTGGAGGACACTGGTTAGATGCGGGTTTGCACGATTAGGGTAAGACAACGTCGGGGGTTCGCCATCGCACGTAGATACACCGTTCCGGACGGCTTCGTGCTGCGGGTGTTAGGGACGTCATCGAAAATTAACACTGTTAATTTAGACCCCGGACGGTACCCATCGCCACCGGTTGGCAGAAGTGCCCCGTCATGATCGACGGGGCGCAATGGTGAAGTAAATCGCTTGGTAGAGAGGGGGATTACTGCGGATCAGACGAGAGCGTTGCAAGCAGGTCGCAGATAGTCTGTCGCGAGATGCCTTCTGGAAGCGTGAGCTTGATGACATTGCCCTTCTCTTCCCTCACCTCGATGCCAGAAATGAGCTCAAAGGGCTGAGTAATCTCAGCACTGCCGCCGGAAAGCGCTTGGGCCTCTGCGCCTATCTCTGCCAGCGCTATCGATCTTTTGCTGTACGGTTGCTGATCCTTTGCCCACAACAACAATTCGTCCAATTGAGGCTCGGATAGGGACTTAGTGATCTTACGCAAGGCTAGAACCGTTGGTCGGCCCGTACCTGTGCCCTCCGGCAGCAACTGGTAGAGAGGCAACGGGATCTCAATGGCTTGCAAGGCATAGTGTACTTCGGGGACAGTAACACCAAAGGCAGCGGCTACCGCAGCCTGATCCAATCCTTCGTCATTCTTGACTCGCGCATAGTGCTGGCCCTTGTCATAGAGAGAATTGGGGAGGGTGATGTTGGCTATCCGGCTCAACTCGCGTAACTCTGCAATACCCGACGCATCAGAGGCTTTTATGTAAGCAACGGGCAACCCCTTGCCTGCCAGCAACGCGCAGAAGCGGCGGCGCTGACCATCGAAGATCGCGTACCTTCCATTTTCATCACGGACGGCCAACACCTCCATGATGACGCCACCAGAGCTCACCGAACCAATCAGATCAGTCACGGTTTCTGCCGTCACACTGCTTTGCGACCGGACATTTGCCTCATGGATGTAGGTTAGCTTTCCAACCTTATCGGCCGGTACATAGGCCGAAGTCAGCGTCACGTTTCGGCCATCCTTTAGCCGTAGCACCCTGAATGCACCGGAGGTGATCACCGCCGCCGCCAGGGACGCTTCGGGGTCCGAGTTTGGACCATCATTAGCGCCTGTCAGGTTAAAAGAAGCGATATGACTACCCGTACCGGGGGTGTTGGCCGCTTTCTTTTTCAAAAAATCGCCATTTAATTCGTTGCGAGCCATTACTTAGCCACCTCTAGCACATTTGCAAAAAATTCTTGAATCACCATCTCGGCATTATATTGTGCGCGACTCAGCGAACTGGGTGCGCCTGAATAGTCATTACGGTGGATAGTGAACACAGTTCGGCCATCCTCAGAGACGACGGAGAACGGTCTGAGTAGTTCGAGAGGGTTTGTCAAAACCCGCACATGGTCGAGGTATCTCAGCAGTTTGAAATGGTCCAGGTGCTGCGGGTTGGTACCGTCATACTTGCTGGCCATAATCCAGACCGAGTCTGGGTTGAGCCGTGCCGTCGGAATACTGGCCAGCAGGCCGTGAATGGATTCGAGAAATTTCAGGGATGAATCGAGTTCTAGCGGGTCGAGCGAAATCGGGACAAACAGGCTGTCACACGCCTCCAAAGTATTGATTAACGCCCCATCCAGATGGGGTCCGACATCGCATAAAATGCAGTCAAATGAGTCCCTTAATGGAT
>JBLIZM010000016.1:0-3927 GCA_048859855.1 Trichlorobacter sp. | reverse complement strand
ACGAGGCTCAACACCACATGCTTGTATTCTGAGGATTCCACACTGCCACGTAACTGATTGGCGGTATCCCACAACGTTTCTTCAAACCCTTTCTGTGCTTTTTTTGCCGGTGCTTTTGCCATGACAATGCTTCTGATGATTTCTGTTGAGGCTAGTTTACCCGATTGAGCACTAGGAGGGGGATGTTGATATCGGTTGTTACCGCATGTTTTGATGTTGTTTGGTCATCCGAAAATCAACGATGGCAATTTTGCTGGTGGAGAAGGTGCCTAAATCCGAAATAAATGCCAGCCTGAATTCTGGGTAAAACCAGATCCACCATTAGGCTCCAATTGAGTAAATAAATATTTTTTCGCACTGCGAATTTCGCAGTAAATTCGCATATACAAGGATTCCAACCCTAGTCCGGATAAGCGAACTACAGCGTTGATATACCTATTTCGCAATACACGCTCACTGTTTCAAAAAATGGGGGCTATCTGAATGTTCCTGCGTATCATGAACACGTTTAACGCCTTTGCCGGAATCAGTGTTCATCATCTTCATCGCAAGGAGTTTCGGTGGCCCCGTTTCGCTTGTTTGTGACCCTTTCGCATTAAACAGGCTATTTCCTTCAATGAAGAATATCCCTATACCAATGGTTATATTAAAAGGACTACGATAGCCGTAGTAGGTGACACCACAAAAACAGGTGTGACTACTACGATGGTAGTAGTAGTCAGCTAACAATTTCTGTAAACCAGCTACGATAGCCGTAGTAGTCTTTGGTATACCCACTACGATAGTCATAGTGGTAAAAATCGGAATTTGCCGTCTTTGATCAGGTTGCTTCATATTGGATATTTCCGGAGAAGGGCGTATCGAAAGACATTCGAAGCGCTGAACGCGTTCCTTTAATCTTGGATACCCACATCCCATTTTCACATTGATCAATATCATCAACAGGCAACCAGGTAAGCGCATACAGTGCTGGCTTTCTTTTTCCATCTTTGCCGGAATATCCACCATGTCGCGTCTTGACGATTAACCCTCTTTTTAACAACTCTTTTATAGCTCTGTTTATAGTATCAGGGCTGGTAATGCCAAAAGCTGACATCTCTTTCTCCGTTGCACATAAATCGCCGTTGTTGCGACCGTTATACTGGCGCGCCAACACCATTAGTGCTCTGAAAGTCGCATGAGACAGCGCATTTACATCAGGTCCCAAAAACACTTGCTGAGGGATGCTACAATATCCACCCCGAGCCCCCCAATGCCCCGTCAAAAAACCTAGTGAGGTGTATTTCTTTTTTCGTCTTAACTCACTTGGAGATGTCATGTCTGTCTCCTAATGAATTGACTCATTCACTACAGAATTGAAAGGGATACCATTGGCTGATGAAATAATAAAAACTGATGCTATCAGGCTTTCTTTAGGTAAGCCGTTCCCCTGCGAATAACTCACCTTAATTTGAAAACTCATCGTATTAGGTTCCTAAGCACTTTTTCTAGTACTGATGGCTACATGCCAAGCAGCGATGCTGTAAGCTCAGAAAGTAACAGTTCCACACTTCAGATTTAGAGTATGTTGTCTCTCGAGTTTGTTTTCAGCATCGCTCCGGCAAATCACTCAGTGACGCTTATACCGTCTGTGATTCATCAATCCATTTCTGATAAGACGATTGAGTCCAACCAATAGCACGACCATTAACTCGCACTGGTTTCGGGAAGTTGCCATTTTTAACCCATACCCAAAGGGTTTTGTAATCGCGGTTTACTAACTTTTCCATTTCTGGAATAGAGATAATTTGTTCCATAGAATGCGACTCCACATAGAAAAACAATGCTAGTTCGAAAAATTTAAACAATAGGAATCAGCGCATAGAGCCAATCAAAGCACTACGCGGATGTGGGGTCGTGAGGGATTAAGGAAAGTAAATAAACGGCGTAATTCGGGCCGCTCTGGTCGGTATATTTACCAAAGCTGTAGGCTGAATGAGAACTGAAGCTGCAAGAAGAAATAGTTTCTCAAGATGTCTCTTAATTCTGACTATTGCCAGAATAAGCAGTAACTGAGCAATGCGCTTTTGCTTGGCAGTTTTTCCAAGCGGAACACATTTTTGACTAAGCTGCTTGAGACTGTCCTCTAAACGTTTGAGGTAATCATCAAAATAATGCACAGAATCCCATGGATTAAACATTATTTGTAGATTCATATACCGTACATTTGGAACTGACAAAACATACCTCTCAAACAAGAAGCTGATTAACTTTCGATCAATCGGTCTTATAGACTATCAGAGACAAATTCAGATATGCAATATCTACTAGATAAAATCTGTTTTTATCAGGCTACGATCTGCCACCAGAAAAATTAACTACATTGATGGAGGGATCAGTTCCAGCAAGCCTTGCCTCCCATGCTTCAAGAGCTCTTCGTTTCTCAGGTAGATAGCTATAGCGGTCATAATGTTTTGTAGATACGTCCTGAAAAGCATGATTCTGGATTCTATCGCGCAATTCTTTGCTGATACCTAGCTCGCCCATCAGGGTTTTGCAGGTACGCCGTATATCCCGACCGATGAAGAAAGGAAAATCAGGATATTGTTCTCTGTAATAGCTAATCGCCTGCGAAAATGAGTCAGTTCTTAACGGTTTTAATCCGCCTCTCTGCGGAAATATGTATTTGCTGTTAGCGGTATTACGTTGTTTCAGTTCACTAAGAATATGAAGTGCTGAATCAGTAAGCGGTATCAAGTGCTCCCGCTTGTTTTTAGATATGTCGGCTATAATTAACAGCGTTTTCTCATCCCAGTTCACACACTGCCATTCACTGACAGATAACTCATACGGACGTTGGCCACCAGTATAAACACACAACTTTAGGAACTGACCAATCATCCAGCCAACTTTTTTTGCTTCTGAAAATGACTCCATCAGCCTGCATAGATCTTGTTTTGATAGCCAGTTTTCCCCTACTTTCTCTGCACTGGCTTGCCTTGGAACCACGGACACTGGATTTACGGTTAACCCGAATATAACTTCCTGCCTGTTATTCATCGGATCCAAGTCTGCTGTTAATCCATATTGATATGCTGCATGAAGATATGAGCGGACACGATTAGACTGAACAACCGCCCCACGCTGGATCATATTGGTTAATATCTGCTTGATGTCTAATGGTGTGACATCCTTTGCTTTTGTCGCTGGTGGAATGACTGGGTAAACATCCTTCTCTAGCCGCCGCAACACATCTGCATGTGTCCGTTTGCCGTCCGCTTTCATCTTCCAGATGTACGATTCGATTAACTGCTGAATAGATCCTTTTTCTGCTTCGGCTTTGTCTTTTACTTCACGCTCACGGCTTATTCGGGCAATTTCACTCTTTGGATCCACCCCTGCTTTCATCCACCCCGCAAACTCTCTGACTTGTTGTTCTGCAGCTTCAAGACTCAACGAGGGGAATAACCCTAGCTGTATAAATTTGGCCTTCCCTTCAACAAAGTAACGATACACAAATACTTTTTCACCTGATGTATTGACGCGAACACCAAGCCGTCCTTGACCTCTTTTTCCTGTTACGTCCCATTCATAGTATTGGGTGTCTTTAGGTTTGAGGCCTTTAATTTTGTTGAATGTTAAACCGCTAGCTCTAGCCATGATACCGCACCCAGAAAGTTAAGTAAGTCAAGTTACAAGTCAAGTAAGAGTGTAACTTAATCGTATCAGACAAGAACAGATTAGATAACAGAATAAATTTATTTAATTGAAAAATAACAAAAAATATATTTATTGAGATTTTACTAGATTAGTCGAGATATTAAATACGTAGGACTCATAATCGCTTGGTCCCCCGTTCAAACCGGGGAGGGGCCACCAAATATATCAAGGACTTACAGCTTTTTGTTGTAGGTCCTTTTTGTTTTCTGCTTCTTTTAAGTTAATTAC
>JBLIZM010000015.1:0-6682 GCA_048859855.1 Trichlorobacter sp. | reverse complement strand
AGATATCATACCTTGAGCAACTTGATGAGAAAACCCAGCGTCAGAGCACTGAAGCGCTGTGTGCGTTTCCAATTAGCTGCTTTGTTGTGACTAAGGGGCTCTGTCCACCACCGGTTTTCTGTGAGATTTGTGAGCGACTATCGATTCCGGTACTGGTCTCTCCGCTTCAGTCTTCGACCTTTATTTCGGTTATTACCAAATTTCTTGAAGAACGATTATTACCGACTACCCATATGCATGGTGTTTTGATTGATGTTTTGGGCGTTGGTATCCTGTTAACCGGTAAAAGTGGTATCGGTAAGAGTGAGTGCGCTCTTGACCTGGTAATTCGCGGACATCGCCTGGTGGCCGATGATATGGTCTTTATCCGCAAAAAGATGCCGGCCAGCTTGGTCGGGCAGGCGGTTCAGCAGATTCAGCATCTGATGGAAATTCGCGGTCTCGGGATTATCAATATTAAGGATCTGTACGGTGTCTCTTCGATTCGTGAGAAGAAGATTATCGACATGGTGCTGGAATTGTCAGAGTGGGATCCACATCAGGAATACGACCGGCTCGGTATCGATGATCAGACAACCTCCATTTTGGGGGTTGAGCTCCCCCACCTGGTGGTGCCGGTACGCCCAGGCAGAAACCTTGGAGCGATTATTGAGGTTGCGGCACGTAACTACCTGTTAAAAGGTATGGGATACCATAGCGCACGTGACTTTCAGCAGAAGCTGCTCGACCGAATTGAGGTGCAGCATCTCGGGGATGAGGTCGAGTAATATGCGTATTATCGTTATAACCGGTATGTCAGGATCGGGTAAGTCTACTGTCGTTAAGGCACTCGAGGATGAAGGGTTTTACTGCATTGATAATCTCCCGGGGCGTCTGTTTGTCCAGTTTGTTGAGCTGATTGAAAAATCCCATGAAACCTATAGTGGGATGGTACTGGTAACCGATATCCGGGCTCGTGATTTGTCCGGTTTGGTTGATATCCCCGGTAAACTGCGCGCAATGGGGCATGACGTCGAAGTACTGTTCCTTGATGCCACCGATGAGGTGCTGATCAGGCGCTTTGCAGAAACCCGACGTCGGCATCCTGCCAATGATCAATGTACCATTCCCGAGGCAATTAGGTTCGAACGGGAGCGGATGGCGGTTCTTCGTCAGCTGGCGACTGAGGTGATTGATACCTCCGAGTTTAATGTTCACCAGCTGCGGGAGCGGATGATTCGCTATGTAAACGGGGAACAGGGGAGTGGGCACTTTACCGTTGAGTTGATGTCGTTCGGCTTTCGTTACGGGGTGCCGCTGGACGCCAGCACGGTGATGGATGTGCGTTTTTTACCCAATCCCCATTTTATTCCTGAACTTCGTCCCTATACGGGTCTTGACGAGCGGGTATCATCCTTTGTGATGACTCAACCGGAAACCCAAATCTTTACTGGCCATTTCTATGCCATGGTCGACTTCCTGTTGCCGTCCTACCGTAAAGAGGGTAAAAGTTATGTCACGATAGCAATCGGTTGTACTGGCGGTAAACACCGTTCGGTGGCTCTGACAGAGGCGACTGCTGCGCATCTACGAGGCACAGGGGCCACCATTCGGGTCACCCATAGAGATATTGAGAAGGGGTAGAGAAGCATGATAGGTCTGGTTGTAATCACCCACTCCGGTCTGGCAACATCGTTGTTGCGGGCCGCCACCATGATCACCGGAGAGCTTGAGCGTTGTCAGGCGGTTGAATTGCATCCTGATGATCCGGCAGATCTACTGCTTGGGCGGTTGAAAGAAGCATTATCTGAGGTTGGAGAGACCAATACCATTATTATGACCGACATGTTTGGCGGTACACCCTCCAATGTGGCGATGTCTTTTTTGGTACCCGGTTCGGTAGAAGTGCTAACTGGGGTTAATCTTCCGATGATGATTGAGTTCTTCTCTCGGCGTGAGCGCTTGCCGTTGGAGGAGTTGTCTGCCAAATTGCAACAGGTTGGCCGCGATAGTGTCATTATCGCCGGTGAACTCCTGAAATAGGTGGTACGGTATGCTTCAGAAAGAATTTGAAATTGTAAATAAGCTTGGGTTGCATGCTCGTGCATCTGCCCTGTTTGTCAAAACCGCCAGTAAGTTTACCAGTGATGTGCGTCTGGCCCGCGAAGCGGTGGAAGTCAATGGCAAGAGCATTATGGGGATTATGATGCTGGCTGCTGCCAAGGGATCAACTGTTCGTCTGACCGTCGAAGGGGTCGATGAAGTCGAGGCGATGGAGGAGATTGGCGCCCTGATCAATGACGGGTTCGGGGAGGATTAGCGGTGCGCTTTCGTTTGGTACTTCTGGCATTGCTCTGTCTTGTTCCTCAGTTGGTGTTTGCCACACCGATGCCAAGTGGGTGTGGGTCAGTAAAGGATTGTGCATCCTGCCACCGTCTGACTGTTGATGAAGCGCAAAAACTGTTGCTGTTCAGTAAGGCGACCGTACTGTCGGTTAAGCCGGCGCCGAGTAATGGCCTGTTTGAGGTTTTGTTGACCCTCGACGGTGCCAAGGGGCTGGTATATCTTGACTATGGTAAGCGCTTTCTCATTCAGGGACAGATGATTGACCTGGTTAATAAAACCGAAGTCATTGCCCATGAAAAAGAGCTCCCCCGACCAAAGCAGTTTACTGGAAAACCGCTTGAACAGTTACCGGTTGCCCATGCCATGGTGCTTGGACCTATGACTGCGACCAAGCGGCTGGCGGTCTTCACGGACCCGGATTGCCCCCATTGCCGTTCATTGCACCAGGTGCTCATCAGTTTGGTAAAAAGATATCCTGACCTGCGGATTGATATCTACCTGTATCCCCTCAAGTCGTTGCACCCTAACGCCTATACCAAAGCGCGCGCTGTTATGGCTAGTCGTTCTCGTAAGCTACTGGATGAGGCTTTTGCCGGAAAAGCAATTGCGGCTCCTCCAGGCAACCGTGGGGCTGCTGATGTTGATGCAGTTATTGCCTTTGGTGAAGCGGAAGGAATTTTTAGCACGCCAACGATTCTTTTGGGTGATGGTTCACTCTATCTTGGTCCGCGTACCGTTGAAGAACTCTCGGCGGCAATTAGTCAGCCCGGGGCAGTGAAAGGACCAACACGATGAACAGCATGACGGGGTATGGCAAGGGTGAGGCGGTTTCGCCGGTTGGTCGTTGTGTTGTTGAAATAAAGACCGTCAATAACCGCTACAGCGAGCTATCAATCAAAATGCCGCGTAGCTTCATGTCCCAGGAGCTCGATGTCCGTAAGCAGGTCTCTGGAAAAATAAGCCGTGGCAAAGCTGATTTGTATGTGCAGTGGGAGCCGACCCTCGACGCAACAGCAGTCCCACCAGTTAATCATGCGGTTGCCCATGGATATAAACAGGCCTTTGTTGAGCTTGCCCATGATCTGCACTTGTCTGCCGAAATTCCGATTGGTTTGATCCTGGCACAAAAATTTGTCGTACAGGAAAGCTCGGGTGAGGAATCTGAGGAGCGTTTCGAGCTGCTGACCAAGGCGGTAGCCCAGGCACTTGCTAATCTTCAGGCAATGCGTGCCCGTGAAGGTGAATCCCTGACCACTGACTTGACGGCACGTCGTGCAACCGTTGCTCAATTGGTTGAGCAGGTACGTGATCGGTCACCCAAAGTGGTTGAAGAGGGGCGGGTTCGTCTGGAACAACGGCTTGAAAAATTACTCCAGGGATCTGGTATTGATCCTGATCCTCAACGAATTGCTCAGGAACTGGCGATATTGGCTGACCGTGGTGATATTACAGAAGAGCTGGTTCGGCTTACGAGCCACTTGGCCCAGTTCGATGGCATGGTTGCTGAGAAAGAACCGGTTGGGCGCAAGCTGGACTTTTTGATGCAGGAGTTTAACCGCGAGGTTAATACCATTGGCTCAAAGGCCAATGATGCTGAAATAACGAACCTGGTGGTTCAGTTGAAGGCTGAGTTGGAAAAAATGCGGGAACAGGTGCAAAACATTGAGTAATGATGTTTCCCAACGCCCTGGAGTCTTAATGGTTGTATCGGCCCCCTCTGGAGCCGGCAAGACCACCCTGTGTACCCGTCTTAAAGAGCGGTTCACCAATCTGACCGAGTCCATCAGCTATACGACCCGTTCACCACGTCCTGGTGAAGTGGATGGTACTTCCTATCATTTTGTCAGTAACCAGCAGTTTCAGGAAATGGTGGCTGAGCAGGCATTTGTGGAGTGGGCTGAAGTACATGGTAACTGGTACGGTACGGCCCGTGCGACCCTGGTTGAAGCCCGTCAGGCAGGAATCGATATATTACTCGATATCGACTGTCAAGGAGCCCGTTCCTTGAAGGATCAAGGGGTGCCGGCAGTGTTTGTCTTTATTATGCCACCAAGCCTCGGCGAACTCCGGCGTCGACTGGAATCCCGTTCATCTGACGCACCTGAGGTGATAGAGCGCAGAATGGTCCGCGCCGTAGATGAAATCGCTGAAGCACGCTGGTACGACTACATTGTTTTGAATGAGTCACTGGATGAGGCGCTTGATGGATTGGCGTCAATTCTTGTTGCGACCCGTTTCCGAACCGACGCGATGCTCCCTCAGGTTGCGAAATTGTTTGAAAAATAAGCCCAAATAGGTAATACTACCGGAACATTATGGTTGAAGGAGTAAACTGATGGCACGTGTAACCGTAGAAGATTGTCTCGATAATGTCGATAACCGTTTCATGCTGGTCATGATGGCTGCTAAGCGGGTTAAGCAGTTGTATAAAGGCGTAGAGCCGACAGTACCGGTTCGTAATAATCGGTATGTTGTTACCGCGCTGCGTGAAATTGCTGCTGGAACACTCTCTGCAGAGATACAGAACAAGCGCCCGTAACGGGTATCCCGTTTCTTCGGGGGCCTGCCGTCCATCGGTTGGCCCCCATTGTTTTGTCGGTACCGATTGTACCGTGATCCATGATACCACTGCACAACGACGGTAATTATGATCCGACTGAACGACATACTTGATTCCGTCCTCACCTTTAATCCCGGTGCCGACCTAAACCTGATCCGTAAGGCGTATGTTTACTGCGCCAAGGTGCATCAGGGGCAGACCCGCCTTTCCGGGGAACCGTATATTATCCATCCGCTCGAAGTTGCCGGCTTGCTGGCAAGCATGAAACTCGATGTACCAACCATTATTACCGGTTTTCTGCATGACACCATAGAAGACACCCTGACCACCAAAGAAGAACTCGAGGAGATGTTCGGCCAAGAGGTTGCCGCGTTGGTTGAAGGGGTCACCAAGATCAGTAAGATTCACTTCAAGACCAAGGAAGAAAATCAGGCGGAGAATTTTCGTAAGATGTTATTGGCGATGTCCAATGACATTCGGGTTATTCTCGTTAAATTGGCTGACCGTCTGCATAATATGCGTACCCTGCAGTTCCAGCCCGATACCAAGCAACGGGCCATATCCCGTGAAACCATGGATATCTATGCTCCGATTGCCCATCGGCTCGGTATTTCCTGGATTAAGTCGGAGCTTGAAGATCTCTCGTTTCGGTATCTTGAACCGGATATCTATCTCGATCTCACCACCAAAGTTCAGCGTAAAAAACAGGAACGTGAATCCCATGTGACCGAGATAATCTCGATTATCAGGGGAAAGCTCGTAGAGCACGAAATTCACGGCGAAGTTTCAGGGCGCAGTAAACACCTCTACTCAATCTGGCGCAAGATGCAAAAGCGTAATGTTGAGTTTGAAGATATCTATGATCTAACGGCGCTGCGGATTCTGGTTGATGACGTAAAAACCTGCTATGAAGTGTTGGGGTTGATCCACTCCTCCTGGAGACCGATTACCGGTCGATTTAAGGACTATATCGCAATGCCGAAGGGGAACATGTATCAGTCCCTGCATACCACGGTCATTGGTCCTGAAGGTGAGCGGATGGAAGTCCAGATCAGGACCTTCGAGATGCATCGGGTTGCCGAGGCTGGTATTGCTGCCCACTGGAAGTATAAGGAAGGGAAGGGGTACGACGAGAAGGAAGTCAAGCGCTTTGCCTGGTTACGTCAGCTGCTCGAATGGCAACAGGAGTTGCAGGACTCCCGGGAGTTCATGGACTCGGTGAAAGTTGAGCTGTTCACCGAGGAGGTGTACGTTTTTACCCCGAAGGGGGATGTTAAAGGATTTCCGAAAGGTTCAACACCGATTGACTTTGCCTATGCGGTTCATAGTGATGTCGGGCATCGCTGCGTAGGAGCCAAGGTCAATGGTAAGCTGGTTCCCCTCAAGCATGAACTGCAAAACGGTGACATTGTCGAGGTTATCACCTCACCCCATCACACCCCGAGTAAGGACTGGCTGAAGATTGTTAAATCGTCGCGGGCCCGTAACCGTATTCGCTCCTGGATCAAGATTGAGGAGCGTAAACGCAGTATGGTTTTGGGGCGTGAAATTCTCGATAAAGAATTTAAGAAGTATTCCATAAACCTGCAAAAAACAATTAAATGTGGTGAACTGAAAAAGGCTGGCCAGGAGCTGGGGCATAATACGGAAGATGATCTCTTGGCAGCCCTTGGCTACGGTAAGGTGGCTCCCAGTCAGATTGTTGCCAAGCTGATTCCTGAAGAGCGTCTCCAGCAACGTGCCGAAGCTAAGGAATCAAAAATCAGTTCAGTACTGAACAAGCTTAAAGGAGCGGCT
>JBLIZM010000014.1:0-3509 GCA_048859855.1 Trichlorobacter sp. | reverse complement strand
ATTGTTCCAAGCCCCATGGTTCCAATGCCGAGAATTGCCTGATCCGGTGCACAGTCCAAACAGCTCGGCATCAGCATTTTCCATAGGCCATGATTGAGGTCATCACCAACGTTACCGGTTTTAACCGTAACCGACAGTATTTCCATATCCCCTCCAGACATTCGTTTGTACGTTCCAAGGAACATCCAAACGGAATGCCAACAAAGGGGAAGAGATAACAATCTATAATAACTATGTTTTCAGAGGGAAAAGCACGGTCGCTGTTGCATCTTTTGCACACCTCGCTGCAAAAGGTGCACTCTGTTATACTCGATGTTTCAGGGTCAGAATCCGTAGGGCAGCCAGGACAAAACAGAGTGGTGACATCCAATACAGCTCTTGGGGGAGTTGTGACGCACCATAGAACGCAGCGGCAACCAATAAACCTGCAACTGCTAACCGGTTAAGCATGGTGCATAGTGGCGCGATTAGCGCACGGTGATCTGCAGAAGACAATCGAACGCGGAGATTACCATCAGACATCGTCTCAAGCAGGTGACGGGCCGTATAGAGTGTCAGCGGAAGCTGTCCAATCTCGTGGGTCACCATACTGAACAGACTGTTGCGCTCACCAAGTGCGCGGGGAAGGTTAGAACGAAGGACCGGCAGCACATCCTTGATACCGTTGTAATTGTCAATAAAACTGGTTCCCAGCCCTTCGATAATTGAGCTTGCCCGCATGACATATACAATTTCTTGGGGAAGCTTAAACGGATATGCCTTAAGCGCATCCATTATCCCGAATGCCAGCTCCTGCATATTTGAAGCACTCAGTTGTTCATTGTCAAATATCCGGAAGATTTCTTCCGCCAGTATGACTAAATCCTCTCGCGGTGCAGCATCCGTTATAATACCAAGCTTGGTTGCTGCCTGTATCAATTGTTCGAAATCATGGTCATAGGCCGCCTTAACCGTCATAATCATTGCCCGACGGATATCATTGGGAATCCGACTGACCATACCGAAATCAAGTAGCACCAATTCACCCTGTTCGGTCACCAATAGATTCCCTGGATGCGGATCCGCATGAAAGAATCCGGTCACAAGCATCTGTTCAACATAGAGCAACACCAGCTGCTCCATCAGGGCGGCGCCATTGACCTGGATGCGGGCCAACCCCTCTCGATCGTCAAAGCGAATTCCTGACTCAAAGCTCATTACCAGCGCATCAACAGTCGTTAACGCGGGATAGGGAGCCGGTGTGCGAACACCAAGACCCGCATAGGTTTCCCTGAACCGTTCAAGGTTTTTCAGCTCGCAGGCCATATCGACTTCTTGAACGATTGTCTTGCTGAATGCCGCTAAGACCGCTTCAATTGAGTTACGGGTATAGTCAGAAAAAAGTGGCCGCAGAATCAAGAGAAACAGGTTCAGGATTCTGATATCTTCCCGCACAACCTGTTCTATGCCATTACGTCGAAGTTTAACTGCAACCTTCTCACCAGTGGTGAGTCTGGCACAATGCACCTGTCCGATTGATGCGCAGGCAATCGGCTCCTTATCAAATGAACTGAATGCGGCACCGGTTGTAAAGGCTCTTGCGAACACCTCCCGGAAATCGGCATCAGCCATAGGCGGCAAGCGGTCGTGGAGCGTACGCAGTGCTGCAAGATACTCCCCATCAAAGAAATCAGCCCGGGTGGCCAGAACCTGGGCAAGCTTGATAAAGCTCGCACCAAGCATCTCGATCGACTGTACCAAGCGCGCTGGCGGCAGCAAAGACATTCCTAACCAACGATCTTTTTTCCTAATCAGTAAAAAGATGGTTACCAGCACCCTGGCGACCTGTATCACCCTTAGTGGATGATACAGGCGTAGTAGACGCATACTATGACTCATTTAATGGTTTGAAGCATGCTGCTTCGCAAGTGCTTCTTCCAGGTCAGCCTTTGTGACCAACCCCAGTTCTGCAATGACCTCTTGAAGGACCTCCTGCAGATTATTCTTTAAGAGGTCCCGCTCGCTGCCCCCTTTCGCAACAGCCTGCTCAAAAAACTCCCGCGCCTTTTGTTCCGAAGCCTCCAGTGACTCCCGTGCAGTAGCAGATCCCTTCTCCAACTTTTCTTTGGCGAGCAGGGCGCTCCCAATACCAAAATAGACCAAATTTTCTAAGGTTGGTTTCATGATACGTTTCTCCTTTGTGTCATCTGTTCTTGCACTACCAGAAATACTGATTCATGGGCAGCAATCGAAGCATCAAGCCCCGCATTACCGATTGCCCCTCGACCAGTCCAGTCATTACCAGACCGGATGTAGAGACTCTTGAGTGTCTGCCGGATATGGGCCAACGTCTCCTCTGGTTGTTGAAGCGCCATCTCCCACAGAGTCTGATAGACCGAATCGAACGTTTCTTGGTACCGCTCATCAATATATTCCGTCATGGCCATTAACCTACTCCTTCATGCCTCTGCAATCAGTGCCAGATACGACAGATTACCCGCGGCATTGTTATACTATGACAATTAGTTGTATACTATAATAGTTATGTTTTTAATTTTGTCTATGACAAATTTTATCGCTGCCTGATTCACGGCTCCCATCGTGTTCAGCACCCTTTTTTATGGCCAAGATCCGGTCAATAATGCTATATAGTAACGATACATACAGAAGGAGTTACTATGAATAATCGTTTTCTCGATGCCTGCTGGGGTAAGCCCGTTGACCGGACGCCAGTATGGCTGATGCGTCAGGCAGGACGCTACCTCCCCGAATATATGGCTGTACGCTCGAAATGTACTTTTTTAGAGCTTTGCAAAACTCCAGAACTGGCTGCTGAAGTAACTATCCAGCCGGTTGATATTCTGGGAGTCGATGCCGCGATTCTGTTTTCTGACATCTTAACACCGGTTGAACCGATGGGGATGAAACTGGACTTCGTACCAGGACCGGTATTTGAGAACCCAATCCGGAGTATGGCTGATGTTGAAAAACTCCGGATTCCAAATCCGGAGCAGGACGTCCCATATGTACTTAAGGCAATTCAGATACTGCGTAAAGAATTAGCCGGCAAGGTTCCCCTAATCGGCTTTGGTGGGGCTCCTTTTACCTTAGCCTGCTATATGGTTGAAGGGAAAGGATCCAAGGATTGGGGCACCATCAAAAAAATGATGTACTCCGCTCCGGATGTTTTTGCGGCGTTAATGGAAAAAGTGACCATGATGGACATGGAATATCTGAATGCTCAGATCAAGGCCGGAGCGCAGGCTATCCAGATTTTTGACACGTGGGGCGGCATTCTCTCGCCAACCGATTACGAAACCTATGCGCTCCCGTACACTACCAAGCTCATCCAAGGGCTGAATCGTACCAACGTACCAATTATTCACTTTGTAAAAGGTGCAGGAACCATGCTTGATCGTGTCAAAAAAGCCGGAAGTGATGTTATCGGTCTTGACTGGCACATCAACCTCGGCACCGCACGTGATCAACTGGGTACAGAGATAGCCGTACAGGGAAATCTTGATCCGACC
>JBLIZM010000013.1:0-2938 GCA_048859855.1 Trichlorobacter sp. | reverse complement strand
AGAAGGAGTCTTAGTTTCATTTATACTGCTTTTTAGTTTTAAAAAAGACTTCCTTTACACACTAAGGACTCCCCCAAATGTTCATACGACAGGACTGCTCTTTAGCACGGAATCAATATCCGGCGGGGCCAATCAAACATTCGAACGTTCGCATATCGGATCGCTGGTTCAACATACAAGCAAGAAACCAGACTGCTTCCAAGGCAGGACTCAACTTTCAAGCCAACCTAGTCGCTGCTTTAGAAATGACGTATGCAAACACCGACTGGGTCGTCATTCCGGATTTCTGGTTTCAATATGACAATTATAAAGGGGAGTCCCATTACGCAGGCCCGGACATTATTATGCTGAATGTGCGTTTGGGGAAACTTGTAGTAATCGAGTGTAAACTGTCTAATACAGATGCTTATAAGCAAACTTTCCTTTACATGTCACTTTTACAGAGTTACTTTCCTAAAGAGCATTGGGATGTTCATGGCTTTGTTTATTTCAATCGGGATCGAGATACCCATTATTCTGGGCCAGTCGAGTATTGGTTAGACTCTTCTGTCAATCTTGACTACTTCAAGTGGGATGCAAAGTCACTCCCTTTGCTTGGAATTCTATCCACAGATTTTGTAGGGGTGCCAATATGGGAATAATTTTTAATGAAGGTCGCTTCTCTGGTGTAGACCAACGTCTAGTAGCTATAGCTCAAGAAGCGTGCCCCGCTTTGCCGTTCGACGTCATTGTGGTTGAAGGTGTTCGCACTATCCAACGACAGCGGGACTTGTATGCGCAGGGTCGTACCAAGCCCGGCAAGGTAGTTACATGGACGATGAACTCCAAACATATTGATGGTTTAGCTGTCGACCTTGCCCCCTACGACCACGAGACGAAACAGATTCTTTGGGGGGATGTTCTGAAGTTTAATGATATGATTAGATCTATGCTTCGCATTGCGGCAGACCATAAGGTCAAGATACGTTCTGGGGCTGATTGGAATCAGAATGGTGTTTTGAGAGAGAACCGTGAAACAGATAGTCCACACTTTGAATTGGTCTAAGGAGACTGGAGATGGATATGTTAAAATTGTATGTTGTTAATCGGGCTAAAGAGGCGTCAACTTGGCGGGGTGTTATCATGCTGCTGACCGCAGTCGGCCTGAAGATCACCCCCGAAACGGCGGACGCTATTATCGGTGTTGGTATCGCAGTCGCTGGTCTGGTTGGCATGTTACTACCGGATTCTAAATAGTACATTTTCACGGGGGCAGCTAATAGCTATTTCCCCCGCCGTAAGGTAGCGCCAGCAAAACAGGCAAACAAGGCAATGTCAAGGCTAGTGCAAGGCCGCCAGGCCGCAGCACTAAGCGAAGCGTGCCTTTACATTAGCCGAAGTGAAGCCTGTATGCTGGGCGCGATTAAGGCGGGGAGAATAGCGGTGAGCGCCATAGGGGGTTTAAATATGGGCGTAATGAATCTACCAATTGAGAAGGCAGTTGAAATTGCGTCTCGTGATACGGTATTTTTTGGTCAGACTTTTTTTCCAAGAACTATAAGACAGGAAAGTCCTGAGTTCCATCATGATATTTGTGCAGTTGCAGAAGATTTAAGAACAACTAAAAAAGCTATCAAAGTGTTCCGTGGCGGGGCAAAGACTTCATTGGCTCGTGTTATTCTTGCAAAAAGAATTTCATATGCTATTACAAGAACTGGATTAGTTATTTCTGAAACAGCAGAGCATAGTTATGAAACAGTTAAATGGATCAAACATGCGGTTGAGCGTCAGGACTTATGGGCTACGACATTTGGTTTACAGCGCGGTGATAAGCACGTTAACAAAGAGACGGGTGAACGTTACACTTGGCGTGATGATAAAATCCAGATTGTTCACACAGGGTTTCAAGATGAGACTGGTCGTCCCTTGGTCATTACGATTGTGGGTACGGGCATCTTTGGTCAGTCGCGTGGTTTAAACATTGAAGATTTTCGTCCTGATTTTATTTTGTTAGATGACGTACAGGATGAAGATAATGCGGCGACCGCAGAGCAGAGACGTAAAGTCAATGAAAGAATTTATGGCGCTATCGCGAACACTCTCGCTCCAAGGAGTGAAGCTCCCTATGCTACTATGCTTTTCATACAAACACCTCTGCATAAGGAAGACGCTATTGAATTGGCTAGGAACGATCCGGAGTGGGCGTACCTTGAGGTTTCTTGTTTTGATCAAAATGGTGAGTCTGTTTGGCCTTCTCGTTTTCCTACAGCTGAGCTTAGACAGAAGAAGCAGGGTTTCATCAACCGTAACATGCTCGGTGTGTGGCTTCGTGAGATGGAAGTTAGAGTCACTGATGACGAGCTTGCCTACTTCAAGAGTCCTTGGCTCAGAGAAAATATGTGGCATAGTTCGGCTGATTTGCCACCAGCAGATGAGATGTCAATTTATTTGGGGGTTGATCCTACGCCTCCTCCAAAGGATAGTGCTCAGAATTCGTCTACTGCTTTATCGGATCTTGACCACGCTGTTATTATCGTTATAGGGGTCTGGAAAAGACACGTCTATATATTAGATATGTATTTGACAAAGAGCCCTTTGCCTGATGAATTTATAAATCAGATCATAAGTCATTGGGGAATGTATAGACGTCAGGCTAAGAAGATGAGTTTTGAAACCATCTTGTTTGCTAGAACAATTAAGTATTATTTAGAAAAAGAAATGGCTAAACACAGGATGTATATTAATATCAATCCTGTGGAGGATAGAAGGAAGAAATCTGATAGGATTAGACAAGAGATTACTGATTTAGCTTTCTCTGGTTGTTTGCATTCTAATCCAAGATTTGATGTGTTTAATGATCAGTTTTGTTCGTATCCAGATGTGCGCCATGACGACTGTTTAGATGCTCTTGCAATAGCCTTGATGGGTCTAGAATATACTGATATTATAGAAGGCGAAT
>JBLIZM010000012.1:0-5284 GCA_048859855.1 Trichlorobacter sp. | reverse complement strand
CGATAGACGCCACGTGTGTATCTAATCGGTGCGTATGCCATGATCTTTCTGGCTCCACCGACGTTAGTTAACTCAACAACGCCACTTTCACCCTTACGTACCATTGAGGCAACGAGAGGATAGTTCGGGTGAATAAATCCGGCGTAATCGAGGTTAAAAGGTATTTTCCCCGAATCAACATCTGATTTAGGGGTGGTGGAGCTGTAGGGGGGGACGAGATTGCCCATCGAGTCAACACCGCGGATATCCCAGTATTTAGGATGGGTGATAATCCAACCTTGATCATCAAACATGAAAGCGTAGTTACCACTCTTGTATGAGGGGAAGACAATATCGTTTGCTGACCCCGGGGCAATATGTTGTGTGAATTCCATCAGATGTTGATGGTCAATTGATAGAATCAACGCACCCTGGAATATACCACCTCGATACAGTGGGATACCCATGCGTACAACCCCTTCATACTCATGACCACGAGCATTTTCTGGTTCTGTTGCACCATGGAGCTGCTGCTGTTTGTTAATATGAAATCCGGTTACTCGTGATAGGTATATTTCGTTAGGTTTGAGCTTCTTTATTTGGCTGAAGTATGACTCCGACTTGAACTCAGTTGCCTGGGGGCTGGTAACAATGCGTAGGGACGTTTTCGGTACGACAGATCCTTTATGAATTGCAAACTGCTCAACGCCATTTTTATCAATTACGGCAATGGTGCGATAAATTGGGATGGAACGTTTTGTTTCATGGGCTACGCCGGCAGCGTCAAACGCTCGTTTCCAGATAGTTCGCTGTCTGGCATGATAGAGCGAGATTATAGTATCTGGGGATTGGCTATACTCTTGAAGAAAGATTAAATCACTCTCGCAGGTTTTAAGGAAGTCAGAGACAGAGTCTGCAACATGACGAGCACGCATCTCAAGAGCTTCTGCGGCATCGCTTTCTGCCGTTTTACCAATTTGAACTGCAAGTTGGTCACCAACTTGACGCAATTCGGAGAAGAGCATTGCAGATGATACCAAGAGGGGAATCAATGCAATACCCAGTGCAGCCAAGAGAAATTTTACGAAGATTGTTAGACGTACCATCACTGGTTCCTTGCAAGGGGTTGTCATCTCGATGGTCTGGTGATAATAACGTAATCGTCGCTTGAATAACAGCACAATAGGCGTGGGAGAGTAAAATGGGGTATAAGACCTTACAGGCCTGTGTCGCTGACCTTGAAAAATGTGGCCAGTTACGCAGAGTCGATCAGCCTGTTTCGTCTCATCTTGAGATCGGAATGATTCAACGCCGTGTCTACCAGAATGGTGGACCAGCACTCTTGTTTACTGCGGTTCAGGGGTCATCAATGCCGATGCTTGGCAACCTGTTTGGTACCATGGATCGGACTCATTTCATCTTTCGAGATACGGTACGTACTATTGAAGCACTTGTTCGTGCTAAAATAGATCCTAAGTCACTTTTTTCCCAGCCCCAGAATTTTGTTAAAGCGCCTCGTGGTGCCTGGACTCTCTTGCCACAGTATGTTGGTGCTGATCAGGCACCGGCACTCGCACAGCGGACAACTATTTCAGCCTTGCCGCAACTCGTTTCATGGCCGAACGATGGTGGAGCGTTCATTACGCTTCCGCAGGTCTATACTGAAGATCCAGACGCCCCTGGTATTCGTCATTCTAATCTTGGCATGTATCGTGTCCAGATTAGTGGAAACAATTACCAGCCTGATCGTCAGATTGGTCTGCATTATCAGATTCATCGTGGGATTGGCGTTCATCATCAGCACGCAGCACGCCGTGGTGAAAGGCTCCCCGTTGTTGTTTCGGTTGGTGGTCCTCCTGCTATGGCTGTTGCAGCAGTTATGCCGTTACCTGAAGGAATGCCTGAAATGGCTTTCGCCGGACTTTTGGCAGGGCATCGTATGAAACTGGTCAAGCCTGGTACTCATGCAATTCATCTTCCGGCTGAGGCGGATGTTTGTATCGTTGGATCTGTTGACCCACACGCCACATTGCCGGAAGGCCCTTTTGGCGACCATCTCGGTTATTACAGCTTGACCCACCCGTTCCCTTATATAGAGGTTGAAGCGGTATATCAGCGCCAAGGTGCCATCTGGCCATTTACGACCGTTGGGAGACCACCACAGGAAGATACCTCTTTTGGAGAGTTCATCCATGCCTTGACGGGGGAGCTCATCCCGACGGTATTACCAGGTGTTACTGCAGTGCATGCTGTTGATGCAGCGGGAGTTCATCC
Source organism: Trichlorobacter sp. (assembly GCA_048859855.1). GTDB lineage: Bacteria > Desulfobacterota > Desulfuromonadia > Geobacterales > Pseudopelobacteraceae > Trichlorobacter. Next base: position 3,031 of record JBLIZM010000012.1, on the reverse strand, counting down.
GCTGCTTCTGGCAATCGGTTCGGAACGGTATACACCGTATGACGGTATCCACCGGCCGATGGAACTTTTGACACAGGCTAATGCAATCCTCGGCCAGGGACAACTATCATTGGCTAAATACTTGATGATTGTTGCCCGTGAGGATTGTCCTGCACTCGATATTCACGACATACAGGCGGTGTTTGAACAACTGCTCTCACGGATTGACTGGCGTAGGGATGTCCATTTTCAAACAGCTACGACAATTGATACGCTTGACTATTCTGGAGATTCTTTCAATCAAGGGTCAAAAGTTGTTTTTGCTGCTGCTGGGCCACCTGTCAGGCTTCTTGCCCGTGAACTCCCTTCCGGGCTATCTACTCCTGAAGGGTGGCAGAATGTAAAACTTGCACTGCCGGGGGTTATAACCGTTGAAGCAACGACGGCAGAAAATTCAGCTGATGCCATAGCCAATCTTGTAACTTATTATGAACAGTGTCCTGTGCCTGACTCGATTGCATTAATTGTCGCAGTGGATGATAGTAGTTTTACTGCGGCCACGTTGGATAATTGGCTTTGGGTCACATTTACACGATCTAACCCCTCACGAGATATCCATGGGGTACATGCACGAGTTGTGAATCGCCACTGGGGATGCTGCGGCCCGCTGATTATTGACGCCAGACGTAAATCGCACCATGCACCGATATTAGAAGAAGACTCAACTCTGATGAGTCGTGTTGAGTCTCTTGCTGCTCCGGGAGGGCCACTCCATGGTCTGTACTAATATGGTGTGTGTCATTTGATGCCGGACACCAAAACAATCATACTGGAAACCAGAAACTTACGGTGTACCCTCGGTCAGAATCAGGTGCTAGATAGTGTTTCTCTGACGTTTTGTGCCGGTGAATATATCGGTATTGTTGGCCCGAATGGTTCTGGAAAAAGTACACTTATTAAGGCGATACTGGGGCTTGTGGAAACTGATCCGGCCATGGTTTCATTGTTTGGTGTACCGAGAGCTTCATTCAAAGAGTGGGGACGTATCGGGTATCTGCCGCAAAATATTGGAAGAATGAATCCTGCGTTTCCTGCAACCGTGAGTGAAATTGTGTCACTGGGGCTCAACTCTGGAGCCTATCGTTGTAGAAATATCTCAAAAATATCTATTGAGCGGGTTAATGAGGTGCTCGATCAGCTTGGTATTGGGCACTTACGAAAGCGGATGATTGGTGAGTTGTCCGGTGGACAACAACAACGTGCACTGTTGGCAAGAGCATTGGTACATAATCCAGAGTTGCTGATACTTGATGAACCAACAGCGGCCCTTGATCCTGAGATTAGGGACCGTTTTTATGATATGCTCCATGCCCTCAATACAGAGCATGGTACCACGATTGTTCTGGTTACCCACGATACTGGTACTATCGGTAAGTATGCTGAGAAAATGCTGTATATTGATAAGCGACCACTCTTTTTTGGTTCATTTGACGATTTCTGCCATTCATCAGAAATGGCATCGTTCTTTGGTGAACATTCCCAGCACCTCATTTGTCATAGGCACTAATACTATGTTCATGTTTCTTCTTGAACCTTTCAGTTTTGCATTCATTCAAAGAGCCATGATTACTGGCTGTTTGGTCGGTATTGCGTGTGCAGTACTCGGTGTATTCCTCGTGCTGCGTCGTTTGTCATTGATCGGTGATGGATTAGCCCATATAACGTTCGGGTCGGTTGCCTTAGCGCTTTTTGGTGGATTATATGGGATTTCAATGGTTCTCGTCTCCCTTCCTATCGTTGTCTTGGCTTCTTTGGGAGTCCTAAAATTATCACAAACAGCCCGCCTTGGTGGTGATGCTGCAATCGGTATTGTTTCTTCAGTTGGTGTAGCGAGTGGTGTAATTCTTTCTGTTGTCGGTACAGGTTATGGTGCTGATCTTTTTAGTTATCTTTTTGGAAGTATCCTTGCCATTAGCACAGGAGAGCTTTACGTTGCGGTGGTATTGTGTCTTGCGGTTCTTTTGATTGTATGGCGCTATTACCATGACTTGGTCGCTTTAACGTTTAACGAGGAAATTGCAGCGGCAAGTGGCGTTTCAATCACCTTTTTAAATGTTCTGCTGGCGATACTGACGGCGTTTACGGTTGTCCTGGCAATGCGGCTGGTTGGTATTATGCTCATATCATCACTACTGATTCTACCTGCCGCTGCCGCATTACAGGTTGCACGCAGTTTTACCATGACCGTCATACTGGCTATGGGGGCAGCTGTTACTGCTGTAGTAGGGGGTATTTTGGTGTCTTACTACCTCAACTTGCCTTCAGGCGCTACCATTATCATGGTTGCCTTTAGCCTTTTTATCCTTGCATTAGGATGTCGTAGGCTCTGTCAGAACACAATAGTCGCCTAGCCCTTACCTCGAGCCAGGCGGCTTGAGTCTGGGTGTCGCTTAAGCAGAATCATGCAAAATGGGCCAATAGCACCTCCAAGGCCTACGGTTACAAAGGCTACTCCCCAGTTTGCCGGAACACCGGGTACTAGTTCGAACCCTTTAAAGTGGTCGAGTGCCCACCCGAAAACCGTTGGTGAAATCATACCCATGGTATACCCAATGAGTGATTGTATCCCCATGGCAGCTCCGAGATAGCCCGGAGCCACGAGTTCAGTCAATGCAGTTGAGAAAACAGGGGATTCAGCAACAATAAGCCACCCATAGATCATTCCCACAATAATCATTACACTCAGAGAAGTAGCATTCAACCAGCCAAAAATAAAAGAGCAGCTAACAGATCCAATCATAACCAACGTAATGGTTTTCGTTCTTCCGATACTATCGGATACGCCACCGGTTATTGCCGTTGAAACGGTACCAAGACCAACAAGGCCAGCGGCTATGGTTGCTGCAAGAGCCGTTGCTTTGGTGGTAGCCATTCCCCACTGAATGAGTGCCGAAGCAAAGAATGGAGCCAGCCAACCACGCATGCCGTACATTTCCCACATGTGACTGGCATAGCCTGCGATTACGAGCATTGCTGGCTTATTCTTAAAAAT
>JBLIZM010000011.1:0-2815 GCA_048859855.1 Trichlorobacter sp. | reverse complement strand
AATGTCGGAGAAGGTAACGACTCCGTCATCATCAATGGTGTATCCCGCCATGTTATCGGTTATCTGCAAGACTTTCTGTTTGAACCTGAGCGGGCCCGGTCCCCAATATCTATTTTATCCGGGGGGGAAAGAAACCGGTTGCTACTCGCTAAATTATTCACAAAACCGGCAAATGTACTCATCATGGACGAACCGACCAACGATCTCGACAGCGAGACTCTTGAGCTCCTTGAATCGCTCCTGGTAGAATATCAAGGGACACTCTTACTCGTCAGCCACGATCGTGAATTCATCAATAACGTTGTGACATCAACCCTATCCATTACACCAACAGGATACGTAGAAGAGTCTGCAGGGGGGTATGATGACTGGGTAGACCAACAGGTTCGAACAAACCAGGATCAGGGGAAAACGGCTCCATCATCCGAGAGGGAGCGCCCCCAACGGCAACGTCCTGTCAAGCTTTCTTATAAAGAGCAACAAGAACTGCTTACATTACCCGAGACAATTCATGAGCTCGAAATGAAGCTACAGGTGCTTCACAATCAACTGGCAGATCCTGAATTTTATAAAGAAGCCGGCTCGCTGGTAACCCAGGCAACAGGACGGCTAAGCGAACTTGAACAGGAGATTGCAGAAGCGTTTGAACGCTGGGAAGAGCTTGAATCACGACGCGACACGACGGTATAGCATTAGCCACACCTAACGTTCCCCTCTCCCTTTATCCTTGACTTTCTTAATAAAAACTGTACCCTGCGACTCTGAATCGCGCTGAGGAAGAGAGGTGCAATCCCTCCACTGCCCCGCAGCCGTAAAGAGAACGAAAGCCCAATCGGAAACTATCCGATACAGCCACTGGGAAACCGGGAAGGCGGGTAAGTAGGTTGCTCTGAGTCGGAATACCGCACGATTCTCAAGCTTCGGGGGAAGCGCTCCAATGTACTACTCCTGTGTATGCCACAATGAAAGGCATGCATCCTACGAAGCAATCCACGAAGAATTTAACCGGATGATGTAAGGAAGAGGGTGTGACTCCCTCACTGCCCCGCAGCCGTAAAGAGAACGAAAGCCCAATCGGAAACTATCCGATACAGCCACTGGGAAACCGGGAAGGCGGGTAAGTAGGTTGCTCTAAGTCGGAATACTGCTCATCCGTATCTACCCGAGGGAGGTTATGTATGAAGAAGAGTAGTTTGTTTCAAGCAGCGGTAGTTGTGGGACTGGTGATGGCATCACACAGCACCCATGCCGCAGATGACTCGTCAATGGGGGAGGTTGTGGTAACGGCAACCAGAAATGCAACTCCAATTGAACAAATTGGTAGTACTGTCTATGTCGTAACGTCGAAAGAAATTGAGAAGAAACAATGGCAGACGGTGGCTGAGGCTTTGCGATCTGTTCCGGGAGCCACCGTTTCAAATAGCAACGGTGGGATTTTCGGGCAGCAGACAAATGTTTTTTTGCGTGGCAGCGAAAGCCGCCATGTATTGGTTTTAATGAATGGTATCCCATTAAATGACCCTTCAGAGCCAACTGGTTCCTATGACTTCTCTCGACTGAATACTGACGCTATTGAACGTATTGAAATAATTCAAGGTGCACAAAGTACACTTTACGGCTCACGAGCAGCAGCAGGCGTGATTAACATCATTACGAAAAAAAGTACAAAAGAAGAGGTTTCCTTCAAAGCAGAAGCTGGAAGTTTCAGCACATTTAAAGAAAGTGCCACGGTGAGTGGCGGTAACAGATTTGCCCAGTACTTAGTTGATTTTTCTCAGATAAACAGTAAGGGAATAGATATCAAAAATGATGGGGAAAAAGATGGCTATCGTCAAGCATCACTAACCTCCACCCTTTCTATTACACCCAATTCAACCACTGAAATAGATGTTTTTGGTAAATATCAACGAAGCACGGCTGAATTTGATCCCGGACGAAACCTCACGAAATCACTCGAAAGTACTGTGAGTGTAAAAGCAGAAAAAAGCTTGTTTGACAATCAGTGGAAGCAACATGTTAGCGTATCCCAAAATCGTATAACACGGGAATACCCACTTTATAGCTCCGTCATTGAAGGGCAGACAAACAAATATGACTGGCAACACACAATCAACGCAATAAACCATCATACCATTGTCGGTGGTCTTGAAAAAGTCGTTGAAGAGATAAGTGCTCACAAGGTCGATACCCATAGCCTGTATCTAAATGACCAGTTCTCTTTTGGGCCTGATGGTTATATAAATATTGGTGGACGCCTTGATAACCATGAGCAATTTGGAACAGAATCAACTTACCGTATCGCCGGCACCTACGATCTTAAAGCCCTCACGTCTCGCATGAAAGCAAGTATCGGCAGCGGCTTTAAAGCACCGTCACTGGATCAGTTGTACACGAGCTACCCTGACTGGGGTTGGGGGCCAACATTCGCATCGCCCTTTTTGAAGCCGGAACGGAGCACAACATGGGATGTCGGTTTCGAGACAGAAACCCCTCTAGCAAAGTCGAAAGCTTCTGTGACATGGTTTCGCAGTGATTATTCCGATCTCATCCAACAAAACAGGACAACACATTATTACGAAAACATCGCGAAAGCACATATGTATGGCGTAGAGTCCAACCTAACGTTCAAACCAACTGACAGCATAGACATTCATGCAAATCACACCTTCACGATGACGAATAATGGCCAGGGCAAAGAGTTAGCCCAAAGACCGCGTCATAAAAGTATGCTGAGTGCTACCTACCTGTTTTCACCGAAATCAACTATTAGTATGGATATCAATTGGTATGGGCCTAAATACAATGACAGCTCGAG
>JBLIZM010000010.1:0-3778 GCA_048859855.1 Trichlorobacter sp. | reverse complement strand
ACTAATTATGACGCTGCTCCAGACGGATTGAACTCGGTGTTGGCCTCCACGCTTGGTCTAACCAACATACGTCCTCTCAGACCCAGTTCTCCGATAGAAGCAATCAAGCTTTCCGTATTGATCCCGCAAGAACACCTAGAGGCGGTACGTAATGGCTTACTCCCCTACGGCCGCATTATTGATACCTACGCCAGCTGCTCCTTCACCACAAGTGGCGAGGGGACTTTTAAGCCACTTGAAGGATCTCGCCCTGCAATCGGTTCAGTTGGAAAACTGAGCTATGTTGCTGAATCAAAACTTGAGATCATCATAGAAGAATCCCGGCTTAATGCCGCTCTTACTGCCATACGGGAGCTACATCCTTATGAGTCACCAGCTTTTGAATACACTCGCATCACCGTTGGTGAGCCTCAGGGAAGTATGGGATTACTTGCGGAGATTAACAGTCCGCTCCCGCTCAGTGAACTCGGCGCATTGACCGCCACTAAACTCAAAGCCCCCATGACCCGCTATTGCGGAAACAGCGAGACACTGATTCGAAAAATTGCGCTTTGCAGTGGCAGTGGCGCAAGTTTAATTGATGCCGCTCGTCATGCAGGAGCCGATGTACTTATCACTGGAGACATTAAATACCATGAGGCTCACCATGCCCTTGAATCGGGACTGTGCCTCATTGATGCCGGCCATTTTCATACTGAAATTGTAATGGTAGACGCGATTACGACCTTCTTGTCATCCACCTTCCAGCAACGTGGCATGACTGTGGAGATCCTCCCCGCGCGGACCTGTGTTAACCCTTTTCAGTCAGTCACGTCTAATTCTGAAACCTACGAAGGGACCTTACCGTGAAAAAAAGACTCGAACTGCTCCAAGAACTACAAGCAATTGACACCCAGATTGACAGCAAGAGCACCAACATAACCCAGCTTAAGAGTGAAATTGCCGGCTGGGAGGCCACCATGTCGAGCCTGACCCAGGTAAAAGATGCCTTGGTTACGGCACTGGACGAGTTGCAAGCAGAGCGAGTATCCCTTGAAGAAGCGTTACAGACAGAGCAGGACAATGTAAAACGCTCTGAAAACCATATGAAAGAAATCAAAACCAACAAAGAGTTCCAGGCTATCGGACGAGAGATTGCGACAGCACGGAAACAAATTACCGACATTGAAGACCGAATGCTAGCCATCGCTCAGCGGATTGAGGATACGCTCCTTGAGCTGACCCAGAGTGAGCAGGCCATTCAGGAGCGTCAACAGGAAAATGATGAGGCAATTGGACAGTACACTGACTCCATTACGACGTTTACCGACGAAATTTCCCAGCTGACTAACAGTAGAGCAACTATCACTGCTGAGCTAACACCATCCATCGTCAAACGCTATACGATGCTCCGGGACCAACGACGTGGCATCGCCTTGGCAATTGCCCAGGATGGATCCTGTCTTGGCTGCAACATGCATCTTCCACCGCAATTATATAACAGCCTCTTTAAGGGAGAGGAGATGCTCAGCTGTCCTCATTGCCAGCGGATTCTCATTCTAAAAGTACAAGAAGAAGTACCCGCATAATACATCTTGGTTTGGTGGAAGTAGGCAAGACAATCGCTGCCGTAACGGGAGAGGAAAGTCCGGGCTCCACAGGGCATGACGCTGGTTAACGACCAGCGGGGGCGACCCCAGGGAAAGTGCCACAGAGAGCAATACGCCTATTTCGATAGGTAAGGGTGAAAGGGTGAGGTAAGAGCTCACCGGAGCTGGTGGTGACATCTGCTCCCGGTAAACCCCGTCAGGAGCAAGGCCAAATAGGGAGGCGCTTAGGTGGCCCGCCTAGTCTCCGGGTTGGCTGCTTGAAGCTACTGGCAACAGTAGCTCTAGATGAATGATTGTCACCTGTTAGTGGTAACACAACACAGGGACAGAACCCGGCTTATAGCCTACTTCCACCAAAAGAATCAGGAATAGATATGGTTGTCACACAAGACCTCGTACTAGTTTATATACACGAAAAACCGAGTTTTTATGCGCGAGTTGAAGAAATTGCCCCTGACCAGAAAGAAGGTTGGTGGGTCATAACCCTTCTGGTTCTCACCATTCCTTCGCAGGTTTATACATGGATTCTTGACGAAGCGCAGTTGGCAGGTGCTGGCTTCACCATGGGCGGAACGCCCATCAGGCTTGAAAAATTCGTAGGGTTCGCCCCTGACATACCGAAACCGCAGCCACAATCCAAAAACGATGAATCTTCCTCAAACATAATTTTCCTTAAACCTCGGAAATAACAAGCCCTACCTGATACAGAATATTACGTACGCCGCTGCTCTAACCGTCTGTTTTCTCCTTGACAGCCAGTAAGAGGTGGTATAGCTTACCCACAAGGTGGGAAAAAGTGGGAAATTGTGCCAACAGGGGCTGTTATGTTTACCGGAGAGCATCTATCAACGATTGATACCAAAGGCCGCACCAGCATCCCGGTACGATTCAGGGACATGCTGAGTGAGGGGTTTGGCTGTGAAACATTCGTGATAACGAAGTCCTCTCCGGTTGAGTTTGATGACGGGACCTACGGCAGAGGGCTTTCCATCTATCCCTTAAGTGAATGGCAGGAACTTGAACGTCGTATTCAGGCGAATGAAGGCGTTCTCCCCGTAGCACAGCTAAACAGTCTAAAGCGGTTAGTCCTTGGCCCTGCACAAGCCTGTAATGCTGACAAAGTCGGTCGTGTCCTCATACCACCGGCACTACGCGTTCATGCATCGCTTGATAAAGATCTCTATTGTGTAGGCATGGGAAAGCGGTTTGACCTGTGGTCACGAGAGACATATCTCCGTGTAACATCTCAGGACGAGCGCAACTTTCCACAGGGTTCTGATGCATTAGCAGCACTCGGCATTTAGCCATATGGGAGCCTTCACACACTGCACAGTCATGCCCCATGAGGTCATTGACTATTTACAGGTGAAACACGGCGGAACATATATCGACGCCACCCTTGGCGGCGGCGGCCATACTGAACAAATTTTACAGCAGCTTGAAGGCTCAGGCACTGTCTACGGCATTGACCGAGATAACGATGCACTGCAGGCGGCAGGAAAACGGCTAGTCACTTTTGGTAGCGCCTTTGTCGGTATCAAGGGGTGTTTCGACGAAATGAAAGAGTTACTCATCCAGCACAATGTCTCAGAAGTTGACGGTGTTGTTATGGATCTTGGTGTTTCGTCATACCAACTCGACACCCCTGAACGGGGGTTCAGTTTCCGGGCAGATGGACCACTGGATATGCGAATGGACGTAACCCAGCGTACAACAGCTGCTGATATTGTCCGGGATACCAGCGAAGCCGAGCTCCATCGCATCATATCCGTCTTTGGGGAGGAACGTTGGGCAAAGCGGATTGCGGGACATATTGTGTCTGCACGACAGTTAGAGCCAATTGAGACGACAACGCAGCTGGCTCTGATTATCAGGGCAGCGATACCAAAACGCTTTCACGAGGACCGTATTGATCCGGCGACTCGAACGTTTCAAGCATTACGAATCGCGGTTAATCAAGAACTAGAGCAGGTTGAGCGCGGGGTCCGCTCCGCAATAGACATCCTCGCACCAGGCGGGCGCATTGTTGTTATCTCATTCCACTCACTGGAAGACCGCTTGGTTAAAACTATTTTTAGAGAGTCGGCAACAGGGTGTATCTGCCCGCCGAAACTGCCAATATGTCAGTGTGGCGTAACCCCACGGGGTAAAGTACTCACCACTCGGCCTATTACAGCTTCTGCTGAAGA
>JBLIZM010000009.1:0-6025 GCA_048859855.1 Trichlorobacter sp. | reverse complement strand
CTCTTCCGATCTGTGATCGGTCCACGACCGATGGTGATCCCGGCCAGTGATGGTAGGGCTTCGAGTTGGGCCACCAGGGACTGGTCACGGCTTTGTGCCGAGAGATTCATTCCCTCGGGGCTCCAGAGATCACCAATCAGCATATGACCAGTGGCGCTTGCATACAAAATCTGGTGGTTGCTGGTGACCTGATAGAGACCGGGGATCGGTGACGGCTCAAAGCGGTCGATGGTCAGATTCGGGAACCGTTGGGAAACCAGTTTTCGATCTGATGCCGTGTCGGCATTGGCGTGGCTGAAGCTGCAGCAGAGTAATGCTCCTGCCAGTATGAGCGTGTGGTGTCTTCGGGACATTCTGATACCTCCTGGGATGATAGAGTGACGGTGACCCGTCTGTTTTTGGCGTCGTTCGATGATAACCGCACGAAACCATGGCCTTTTATGGTGGTTGGTGGCACAGTCATGCACGCTGCGGCCTCTCGTGCTCGTGCGCGGGAGATTTGTATGTTCACGGCACGGCTGCCGGGTTGTGAGGCGTACCCGTCGATATGCAGGGAGGCTCCAACTGGTAGCTGACGTATGAAGGACCGCAGGGTCTGGCAATCGGTTGAGCTCAGCCGACTGCTGCCGTTACGGAAGTAGACGGAGATACTACGGGAAGGGATGCCCAGCTCTGTCACCGGGCAGGATCGCAGGCTTAACGGCCGGTTCCTGTCATCCCTGTTCGCTTTTGGTACCTCACTGACGGTCAGAATCGGCGTCCGCAGTGGGTGTGTCAGGCTGGTGGCTGTAAGGCTGCCGCCAATACGATAGGGGCTATACGCCCCCTGCACCAACGCCTGCCGGTCGAAGTAGATCGGTGCCTGGCGTATGGTGTGTGCCTGTGGTGTTCCATAGGCACTGGTCCCTGTTGTCATCATAAGTAGTAGCGCGAGCCGGGTGAAACGCATGCAATCCCTCCTACCGATATATTCGTGTGGGGGGGCAGTGCCCCCCTCCACGAATAGGGATGTGAGGAACTCACATCCTTATTCTCTTGCGGTCGAAAGAGCCGCACGTACGAGGAGGTTGTATGCAGGAATGTATGAGGCAGCAGGAGTATCGGTCTGAGAAGTCGCCACTACGATTGATTATGGAACGGGTGGAGGCTGGTGTGCAGTTAATGCCGGATTGGCATGATGACACCTTGATGGTGCCGAACTGTTTGGTGCGATCGGCGCTGTTTTCCTGTCGTCGACGAACCGGGCAGGAATGGACAGATGGAGAAGTGGCCGGCTGTGGACGGGAGGTGGTCATCGCCCAGGGGCCAGTGTTGCAGCAGTACGATTTATTGGTCTGGCTTGAGATGCTTCAGATGGCACGGCTCCGAGCGTTTGGTGAGCCGATTACGATTACCATGCACCGTCTGATACGCGCACTGGGACTCACCAACTCCGGCCAGCGCTATGATTCCCTGGCACGACGTCTCTTGCGACTGTCAGAAACCCGCATTACCGTCACCACCACGGATGGCCGTGTGCTGGGTCCGGCTCCGCTGATACTGTTGGAACCAGCGAGTCTTGGCCAAAACGAACGTCCCATCACCTACCGACTCTCCCCCCAGTTGCAAACGCTTTTTCAGTTAAACGGTATGACCCGTCTCTCCCGTCAGGTGCTCCATGCGCTTCCCAGTGGAACCGGGAGCTGGCTGTATGCCTATATCCGGAGTCACCAGCGCCCCTATCCGGTCAAGTTCGCATCAATCCGTGCCTGGAGCGGCTCATCTCTTTCCGTATCGGATTTTAAACGTTCGCTGCTGGCGGAATTAGCGCGCTTAAAGATGCGTCATATCTTGCGGGACTTTTCCTTAGACGCTGGATTGGTGACCTTAATGCCGATGGCATTCTCATCGGAGGGATAGGGGAGCTGTGCAGCGACCTCGTCACTGTGGATAACGTAGAAATGCTATACGACGTCCACGCGGCATGCCACGACATCATCGGGTGTGAAATACGACATCTAGGCGTAAAGGTCGCGACAGCATGAGAGGATATGGAATGAAAAAGATCCACAATAATAGTGAGATGCGAAAGGATGTCATGATGCTAACCATCTTTAACCATTCTAACCCTATCTCTATAGGTACCTATAGATGTAGGTATGCGGTGACCATGGTGCAGGGGGTGAGCGATGCAGATTACTGACTGTTTCCAGTGGGTGGATGCAAATCGTCTCGCCATCATACGTTTTAGTAACCGCTATCGCGGATATGCACCCTATGACACCGAGGATTTTATGCAAAATGCTCACCTCGCTGCTGTAGAGGCCCTTGGTGTTGTTTGTAAAACAGAAGGGAGGGTACGGTTCCCCCAGGCATTTTGGGTTCGGTTTCGGGCTGTGTTAGCCATGCAGGTGCCGCATCCCGAGAGTAAAGGGAGTTGTTCCCATTCAATACCGGTGTCTGACTGTAGTTGCCTTGAAGAGGACCGGTATCCTGGAGAGTGGGATCCCTGGGAAGGCGCTGATGGTGTCTCCCGTGAAATGCGCTGTAATGCCGTTATAGAGCATATGCTCCCGAAGCTCGACACCCGCGAACTGCTGATTTTAGAAGGGGCTTTGGGAATTGGGCCATTTGGCTACCTCAGTAATTACGAAATGGCCACGCGGCTGGGGTGTGTGGTCTCCCATGTTCGATCGATACGGAAACGTGTGGTAGCCAAACTGTATGAGGCCTACGGTTGTCATGGTATTTCCCCTGATGACCATGATGGGTTATGTCGTCGGTATGCGGCATTTGAGCGTTCACGCCTAAAGCGAGAACGGGTGGTATTCAAAAGAAAGCAACGTCAAACCCCGGAACGGACGGGTTGGGAGCCGAAAACGTAATACGAGTACGTAAGTATCGGTAGTTTTTTAAACGTAGTAATCAGTTTCTCCCGGTACCCGTGTCGTTGATGGTACCGGGAGAAACAACCGATAGGTAGTCCTCGAAGAATTTTCCTTCGTACCGCAATCCTCCCTCTCTCGAGGTGCTTTGCAAGAAAAACAACGAATCAGATTAATGCAGAGCGGAAGAATACAGCTTCTAAAGCGACAGGTGGTTACAACCGATTGATGTGTTGGTCAATTCTGGCCATGATCTCGTCGAAGGGAATCGCACCGGCATAATACAGTCCGTAAGTTTTTGCGTATTCCGTTTGATACAGCGCTCTGGTATCCGTATTGCGCAGAATGAATGCTTCGTTTTCTGCTATCCGCAGGTTGTCGGCGGTCGGAAAGCGCTTTGCTTTTCTCTCTTCATACGCATCTGTTCCGATAAAGCCTTGCACTCTGTCATGCGCTAGCAGGCAGTAGATATCGTAATAATGTCGGAGAAAGTTCTCGGGGAATGTGCCTGTCTCCTGTTGCTTGCGGAATTTCGTCGATACCGCTTGCAGTTTTTCGACCAACGTGAAGGCTGGATCATAACATTTCACAGCTACGGCCCGATTGTTTATGACATTTTCCCCCATGGTCTCTGCTTTATCCAGCGCCCACGAAGATATATCCATCGGCTCGTTGGGTGTGGTGTCGTCAAAGCCCAGTTCTAACAAAATACCGGTCTTCAGCCCCTCCAGTGTATCAAAAGGTGACGTATATACAAGTCGGATGCCGGCGCTGAAAAGATCTTTGTTGTCGAAAGCATGATCGCGGTCAACAGCCGTGATGCCGGGGATATGAATCTCACCTGCCAACCAGTCAAAGAACTTCCTGCGAGATTCTACATGGGCCGTTTTGGTGTGATTCTTTCCTACCTTTACTTCCATCTCCGGCGGTGGTTCGATACGGATGTCTATGTCTTCCGAAAACCGCTGGATGATCCGATAACCCTTGGATAACGACGTACCTCCCTTGAGCTCAAAGGTAAAACCCTGCTGCTGTAGGCCATACAGGGAGTGCATGATCCAGTAGTCTTTCTCTATTAGTTGCGGCACGATTCCCCTGTCACGGGAGACCACTCGGATCAGGTCTGCAAAGTCCTTCATCTCATGGAGATACTTTTCAGTGGGCATTACCAAGGACCTCTTCAAAAAACTTTCGGGTTGATACCTTCGAGAATAGTTTGACGGCTGTCCGTAGGCGTCGAGGCTGCATTTCACTGACCTTCTCCCGTGCCTTGGCAAGCAGAGCCGCACGATCTTCGGCCAGCTTCCCCACGTTATTGACCAAGTCGACCAAGAGGAATTCAGGCGTGAGCTTCTTAGGATAGCGGGGCTTCACTTGAAATTCAAAGAGCTGCCCTCCTAACTCGAAACGGCCGTGACGCTTATGGTTGTATACGACCTGGTAGTTGTAGAGCTGGGTGGCCCCTAAGCCGAGGGCGTTGAAATCGTTCGGTGTGGTAAGTAGAAAGTCATCATCCTTGAGGAATGTTTTCACAAGCTTTTTTGGGGACGCTGGTAAAAGACCAAACCGAGATTGCTTCGGGCACTCGTAAAGACCCCTGCGCACCTTCACAAGCACCTGAGCCTCAACGAGCTCGGCAAGCTCACGATCCACACTCTTGGAGAGCTTCTCAAGGTCTGCCCGTCGATAAAGACCGCCAGGCCTTAGATGTGATCTGATATTTTTCGCCTTGCGCATTTTCCTGTCCTCCAGGCAAATCATAACACCAAGGCTTTCTGTATTCAATATTTTTATTTAAATTTCATGCAAAATACCTGTCTAATACTCTAAAATTCATATGTTTTCCCTTACATTATTATTTATAATTTAACTACTCTTTTGCTGTAATTGACTAGCATGCCCTTTCTCACGCCCATCATTTGCAGAACCCTTTTCTTTGGTTTGTGCAACCGATATTTTGAAAGGATCTGCTTAGAGAAATTTTCGGTGGTATCGTCAATCGACTGTCATAACAATGCGTTGCAATACAACAATAATCCATAAAGAAATGATCTTTTAAGTATCGGTAGAATTAAGTGATGTCATTGGGGCGTCTTGGCTTCTTATATTACTTCGCCAACTATGAATACAATCGTGTTAGAAAAATGCGTGACTCGAGTGATGTCAAGAATGATTTGTGAAAAGTTAATCGAAACAGACACTAGGTAAGGTGCTCTGTTGTTATTTGTCCATGTGAACTGACTAATCCAGCGCCATATTATTTACAAAATAAGCCTCTTGCGTCATAGTGCGCTTATTATGAGTCACTTCTCAACCACCTACCAGTTGCGCTACCATGAAATAGATCAGTTTGGGCGTCCACGCATACCTGCACTTATGACCTGGTTACAGGATACGGCCATTCTCCATACCAAAGCTGAAGGGCTGGATATGGCAGATCTTCTTATGCAGGGGGTTACCTTCGTGCTTTCCCGTCTTCACCTCGTGTTGACACGCCATCCTGTTCCTGGAGAAACGGTATCCGTTGATACTTGGATTGCCAGTTGTGATCAGCGTTTTATGGTACGGGAGTATCGTCTGACCGGTGGAGACGGTACTGTAATTGCTCTTGCCACGACTTCACTTTCAATGATTTGCTTTAACAGCCGTCTAGCGGTTAATATTGATGACTTTCTACCGAAATATCCCAGTGATCCGGTGCGGGCAGTTAATGACCCCTTTGATTCACTTCCTGAGGTCAGTGCTGCTGAGTACCTGATTTCCCTCCCGGTACTCCGGTCAGATCTTGATCGTAATGATCATGTCAATAATACCATTTACGCTGCATGGGCACTTGAATCGCTTCCTGACGAGCTTGTTGCAAGTCATGAAATGACCGGGCTTGAGATCCGTTATCGATCAGAAGCGCGGTATGGAGAAATGATTACGGTAGAAACGCAAGAAGTATATCCGCCTGACCAGCCTGGTCGATGTTTGTTACACCGGATTAGTGCAAACGCTGATCAGCGGGAGTTGGCACGTCTTGTTACCTCTTGGCGGAGTACATCGTTATGAGTCTTTGGTATGAAGAGACGTTTCAAGCAAGCTATGGTGAAATAACGCCGCAGGGATATCCACGCTTGGCGGTTATACTGAGCTGGCTGCAGGAAGCTGCCCTTGGA
>JBLIZM010000008.1:0-7967 GCA_048859855.1 Trichlorobacter sp. | reverse complement strand
CTGCGCAGGAATCCTTCGCAGGCTTTTGTGGGGGTACCGTCCGCGCCAAAGGCCGCACTCCGGGAGGGGCCGCTGACGGTCAGCTCGGCATCGGGTTGGCAGGCCGGCAGTCCTTTGACCAATGCCACCAGACGGCGGGGGGTGCCGAATGTTTCGACCGATGTGAAATCAAGCCGCGCAGCGGCCAGTTCCTTGGTCAGCATTTCCTTGATCGAGGTGATTGCCGCGGTTACAAAGCCGGCTGGGATTTCCTCGGCACCGATTTCAAACAGGAGTTCTTTTGCCATGGATCAATTACCTCCCTTGAGCATCGGGAAGCCGAGACGCTCCCGTTGACGGACGTAACCTTCAGCACAGAGTCGGGCAATCGTACGGACGCGACCGATGTAAGAGGCCCGCTCGGTGACGGAAATCGCGCCACGGGCATCCAGTAGATTGAAGGTATGTGAGCATTTCATAACAAAGTCGTAAGCCGGGAAGACCAGATCCTTGCCGATCAGGCGGATACATTCCTGCTCATAGCTGGTAAACAGCTGGAGCAGCAGGCTGACATCGGCCTCCTCAAAGTTGTAGGTCGAGAACTCGACCTCGGTCTGATGGTGAATATCGCCGTAGCTGACCCCTTTGACCCACTCGAGGTCATAGACATTGTCAACCCCTTGCAGGTACATGGCGATCCGCTCGCAGCCGTAGGTGATTTCCGATGAGATCGGCTTCAGGTCGATGCCGCCGGCCTGCTGGAAATACGTGAACTGAGTGATTTCCATTCCGTCCAGCCAGACTTCCCATCCCAGTCCCCAGGCGCCGAGGGTCGGTGATTCCCAGTCATCCTCAACAAAGCGGATGTCATGCTGGGCCGGGTTGATGCCGAACGCTTTAAGGGAGTCCAGATAGAGGTCAAGAATGTTCGTCGGTGACGGCTTCATAATGACCTGGAACTGGTAGTAGTGCTGCAGACGGTTCGGGTTCTCGCCGTAGCGGCCATCAGTCGGCCGGCGTGACGGCTCGACGTAGGCAACGTTCCAGGGCTCAGGGCCGAGAACGCGCAGGAAGGTCGCCGGGTTGAAAGTACCGGCCCCTTTTTCGGTATCATACGGTTGCTGGATAACACATCCCTGGCGTGCCCAGTATCCTTGCAGCGACAGGATCAGATCTTGAAATGTCACGGTAAACCTCCGTGGCGTGTAGTTTGAGTTAGGTAAATACTGTATGTATCAAGCTTGGCATTCTATGGTCAAGCCCCTCCGTTAGGGAGGGCAGTTGGCGCACATCGACTTGAACAGGTTGGTGCTGAGATAGCGGTCCCCCCGGTCCGGGATGATTACCACAATGGTACCGCTGGTCAGCCCCATGGCGATCTGAAATGCGCCGGCCATGGCCGCACCGCCCGACATACCGCAGAAAATCCCCTCTTCAGCGGCCAGGCGCCGCGCAGTATCAAAGGCGAGATCGTCATCGATCACGATTTTCTGGTCAAGCTGGTCCTCGTGGTAAATAGCCGGCACGATCGCTTCGTGCATGTTTTTAAGCCCCTGGATCGCATGGCCGAGCGGCGGCTCAATGCCGATGACCTTGACGTCCGGCGTTGCGGCGCGCAAGTAGGCCGTGGTCCCCATCAGGGTTCCCCCGGTTCCCATGCCGGCAACGAAATGGGTCAGGGTGCCGCCGGTCTGGGTTACGATTTCCGGGCCGGTGGTCAGTTCGTGGGCCCGTGGGTTGTTGGGGTTATCGTACTGGTTCGGCATATAGTACTGTTCCGGCGAGGCATCATAAATCCGGTGGGCCTGGCGAATCGCGCCGTCGGTTTTCTCGCAGCCGGGAGAGAGAACAATCTCAGCGCCATAGGCTTCAAGGACACTGCGACGCTCCATACTGACACAGGCCGGCATGACCAGCTTGATCCGGTAACCACGCGCGGCGGCAATCATGGCGAGGGCGATACCGGTGTTACCGGATGTCGGCTCTAAAATGATCTTGTCCGGGGTTAGCTCTCCGGAGGCTTCCGCTGCCAGAATCATTTGACGGGCCGGGCGGTCTTTGACCGATCCGCCGGGATTGTTCCCCTCCAGTTTGGCCAGAATAGTTACGGCCGGATTGGGGTTGATGCGGGTCAGTTGTACCAGCGGTGTGTTGCCGATGGAGTCGAGGAGGGGTTGTCCGTGCATAGACATCATATCCTGTGCGGCCGGGATGGTCTCCGGGGCATCTCTGTGTGATATAAGACTGTAACATCATACTATAATGCAGAATGTGTCTACTGTACACCGCTAATTTTTCCCGGCAGCTCCGCTTTGCTTCAGTGGTGGTAATGGTTTTTTCTTATGCGGGAAGCTGTATTTTGTGTTGACACCTTCTGTCGGTTGTGGGTATCGTACCGTTACTGCATCCGTACCAGCCTAAGTACAACATTCATAGAGGACTGTCCCCAATAGCTGTTAAGCCCGTTACGCTGTCAGAGCACACCGATGAACCTCCATCTGGCGACGCCGGTTCGGCTGTCTGACGTTTGAATCGCTCTCATAACCCACACATCGCCGGTCTCGTATCGGCTCAAACCCTTCCCATCAGGAGTAGCGCACCGTGAACCTTCAGGAACTCAAGAACAAAAAAATCAGTGAACTTAACGCCATTGCCCGTGACCTCAATATCGAGGGAGCTTCCGGTCTGCGCAAACAGGATCTTATCTTTGCGATTCTGAACGCCCAGACAGAGCAAAACGGTTCAATCTACGGCGAAGGTGTCCTTGAAATCCTTCAGGATGGTTTTGGCTTTCTGCGCGCCCCTGACTACAACTATCTGCCGGGCCCCGATGATATCTATGTTTCGCCGAGCCAGATCCGTCGGTTCAACCTGCGCACCGGTGATACCGTTTCCGGGCAGATTCGCCAGCCTAAAGAGGGTGAGCGGTATTTCGCTCTCTTGAAGGTTGAGACCATCAACTTTGAACCGCCGGAAGCAGCCCGTGACAAGACCCTGTTCGACAACCTGACCCCATTGTATCCCGAGGAGCGGCTGAAGCTCGAAACCACTCCGGACAATTTTGCCACCCGGGTTATGGAATTAGTCTCCCCGATCGGTAAGGGGCAGCGGGGATTGATCGTCGCGCCGCCACGCACCGGTAAGACGATGCTGATCCAGAATATCGCCAACTCAATCGCTGCCAACCACCCGGAAGTCTATCTGATCGTCCTGTTGATTGATGAACGTCCGGAGGAGGTTACGGATATGCAGCGCTCGGTCAATGGTGAGGTTATCTCCTCAACTTTTGACGAACCGGCAACCCGCCACGTCCAGGTGGCTGAGATGGTAATCGAAAAAGCCAAGCGACTGGTTGAGCATAAAAAGGATGTTGTCATTCTGCTGGACTCAATTACCCGTCTGGCCCGCGCCTACAACACGGTGCTGCCGCCATCCGGTAAAATCCTGACCGGTGGTGTGGATGCCAACGCCCTGCAAAAGCCGAAACGCTTTTTCGGCGCCGCCCGTAATATCGAAGAGGGTGGCTCACTGACCATTATCGCCACCGCGCTGGTGGATACCGGCAGTAAGATGGACGAGGTTATCTTCGAGGAGTTCAAGGGAACCGGTAACATGGAAGTGCATCTGGATCGTCGTCTGGTTGAGAAGCGTACCTTCCCGGCCATCGATATTAACAAGTCCGGAACCCGTAAAGAAGAGCTGCTGATTGAAAAGTCAGCCCTCAACCGGATCTGGATCCTGCGTAAGGTTCTACATCCGATGAATGTTATCGATGCGATGGAATTCCTGCTGGATAAGCTCAGCGAGACCAAGTCCAATGGTGAATTCCTGGACTCAATGAGTAAATAATCCTTGCATTTAAGGCTGTTTTGAAGATATAGTTATCGTTCACGCTAGAACATTAGCTTTATTCACGAGCTATCGAGAGGAGAGTCACCATGAGAGAGGGTATCCACCCTGAGTACAATGAGGTAACGGTCAAGTGTGCCTGTGGCAACACGTTCCAGACCCGTTCCACCCGTCCTGACATTTTTACCGAGATTTGCTCGGCATGCCATCCGTTCTTCACCGGTAAGCAGAAGCTGGTCGATACTGCCGGTCGGGTCGAGCGCTTCAAGAAGCGTTACGGTCAAGCCTAGTATCAAGCGGTGTATGGTGAGAAGGGGGGGTACCGTTGGGTGCAACCCCTTTTTACGTTCTACCGCCTCCCTTAGGAAGGATCTGACGCTATGCGCGTGACACTCTTACACCATACTCCCGATCCGGAACGGACGATTGCGCTGGCAGCACGGCTCTGCTATTCGCCGACCGGCCTTGATGAACTGCGTGGACGGATTGACGCTGCCGATATCACCAGCTTCATTGACAAAATTATGTCGCTTGGGCATCACTCGGTGCTCGAGCATGCTTCATTCAGTTTTGGGGTCGAAGGGATTTCACGGGTTACTTCCCATCAGCTGGTACGCCACCGGGTGGCTTCCTACTCCCAGCAGTCCCAGCGCTATGTTTCCCATGTCACCGCATTTGATGCGATAACCCCACCCAGTATCGCCGCCAATCCTGAGGCTGCTGCACGCTTTCAAGAAGCGATTGCGCACGCCCATCGTGCCTATGCTGAGCTGGTGGCCGCCGGCATCGAGCCGGAGGATGCACGGTACCTGCTGCCGAACGCAACAGAGACCAAGATTGTCATCACCATGAATGCCCGCCAGTTGCTGCACTTCTTTCAGCTACGCTGCTGCGAGCGGGCCCAGTGGGAAATCCGGGCGATGGCAACCGAGATGCTGGCACTGGTACGTCCCGTGGCACCGGTTATCTTCCAGAAGGCTGGTCCCGGCTGTGTCGCCGGCCCCTGCCCGGAAGGACCGTTTTGCTGTGGAAAAATTACTGAAGTCAGGGAGCGGTTCAAGAACCTGTCATGACACCACCAAAGATTAACATAGGCGGCCAGGCCGTGCTGGAAGGGGTTATGATGCGTGCCCCCCGCGCCATGGCGATTGCAGTCAGGAAACCGGATGGTTCAATTGTGGTGCACCGCGAGTCGGTTCCCCCGCTTTCTGAACGATTTCCCATCGTGAAACTGCCGATTATCCGCGGTGCGGTTGCTTTGGTGACCTCCCTGATTATCGGTATTCGTGCACTGAACTTCTCCGCCAATCAGGCGATTGAGGAAGAAGGGGAGGAGAAGGAGCTGTCCTCATGGGCGCTGGCGGGAACCATGGCGGTTTCTTTTGGCGCCGGTATTGCCCTGTTCTTCTTCCTGCCACTCTATCTGACCAAGCTGATGATTCCCCTGATCGGAGACAACGGTCTGGTATTCAACCTGGTGGATGGCGTTCTGCGGATGCTGGTTTTCCTGCTGTATATCATCGGAATTTCCCGTATGAAGGATATCCAGCGGGTGTTTCAGTACCACGGTGCCGAGCATAAGACGATTTATGCCTTTGAGAAGGGGGATCCCCTGACCATTGAGCAGGTGCGTCAAAACAGCCGATTGCACCCCCGCTGTGGCACCAGTTTTCTCTTGATTGTCATGCTGGTAAGTGTTCTGGTCTTTACCCTGATTCCGAAAGCCTGGCCCTTTGCCGCCAAGGCGCTTTCACGGGTGGTGCTGCTCCCCTTGATCGCCGGGATTTCCTATGAGTTTTTGAAGTGGAGTGCCTGTAATGAGCGGCATCCACTGGTCCGCCTGCTGGTGGCTCCGGGGT
This sequence comes from Trichlorobacter sp., assembly GCA_048859855.1. Taxonomy (GTDB): domain Bacteria; phylum Desulfobacterota; class Desulfuromonadia; order Geobacterales; family Pseudopelobacteraceae; genus Trichlorobacter. Next base: position 2,280 of record JBLIZM010000008.1, on the reverse strand, counting down.
TGGCGCTCCAGCGCCTGACCACCCGTGAGCCGGACGATGACCAGCTTGAAGTTGCAATCCGTTCTGTTTGTGAGGCACTTGATGAAAACGGTGCCTATGCCGATGAGCGGATTGTTGTCTAATACCCTTAGCCCTACGATACACGAAGGACTGCCGCATGCTTGACAAGATACAGGACCTTGAAGTCCGCTTCCAGGAGCTCGAGTCGCTGCTCTCCGATCCGACGGTTATTGCCAACCAGCCGGAATTCCGTAAACTTTCACGCGAACATGCTGATCTGACTCCGCTGATTGAGTCGTATCGCCGGTATCGCCGCGTGCTTGATGAGCTTGCGGAAAACCGTGAGCTCGTGACTGATCCGGAGATGAAGGAGATGGCCGAGGAGGAGATTACCCGGCTGGAAGAGGAGCAGGTGACCCTCGAGGAATCACTGAGAATCCTGTTGCTGCCGAAGGATCCGAACGATTCCCGGGATGTTATCCTGGAAATCCGTGCCGGAACCGGTGGTGATGAGTCCGCACTGTTTGCCGGTGATCTGTTCAGGATGTACTCGCGCTATGCCGAGCGTAATCGCTGGAAAGTCGACCTGTTGTCCTGCTCCGAATCGGAGCGTGGCGGCTATAAGGAAGTGATTGCCTCTATTGAGGGGCAGGATGTCTATGCCAAGATGAAATTCGAGTCCGGCACCCACCGGGTACAGCGGGTACCGGAGACCGAGGCCCAGGGGCGTATTCATACCTCAGCCTGTACGGTGGCTATTATGGCCGAAGCCGAGGATGTCGAAATCGATATCAACCCGGCTGATCTCAAAATCGATGTCTACCGCTCCTCGGGAGCCGGGGGACAGCACGTTAACACCACGGACTCGGCGGTCCGGATTACCCACCTGCCGACCGGTACCGTGGTTGCCTGTCAGGAAGAGCGGAGCCAGATTAAGAACCGGGCCAAGGCGATGAAAGTCCTGAAGACCCGTATTCTGGATACGATTCAGCAGGAGCAAAATGCGAAGCTGGCCGCAGAACGGAAACAGCAGGTCGGTTCCGGCGACCGTTCTGAACGGATCAGAACCTATAACTTTCCCCAGGGGCGGATGACTGATCACCGGATCGGTCTGACCCTGTATCGCCTGGACAGTATCATGGCCGGCGATATTGATGAAATTACCGATGCACTACGGGCGCATTATCAGATGGAAGCGCTGAAGGCCCAGTCAGAAGGGAACTAACAACGTCATGGCAGCCGGGCAGGAGGAATGCTGGACGCCGGTTAAGCTCTTGGCCTGGACCACCGGATACCTGAGTGAAAAGGGTATCGAGGGGGCCCGGCGGGAAGCTGAATGGCTGCTGGGACATGCCACCGGTCTGAGCCGGCTTGATCTGTACCTTCAGTTTGATAAGCCGCTTGAGGAGGCTGAGCTGGCGGTCTTTCGGAGTCTGGTCAGCCGTCGGGGACGCCGTGAGCCGTTGCAGTATCTGCTGGGCGATCAGGAGTTCATGGGGCGGACCTTTTTGGTGACCCCGGCAGTCTTAATCCCACGCAGTGACACCGAAGTGCTGGTTGAACAGGCGTTGAAACTGATGCCGCCAGCGGCCCGGGTACTCGATGTCGGTACCGGTAGCGGGTGTATCGCGATTACAATCGCCTGTGAAGCGACCGATGCCCAGGTCGATGCAGTTGATATTTCTGCCGAGGCGCTTGCGGTTGCCCAATCCAATGCCCAGAGTCTTAAAGCCGGTGTAACCTTCACCCACGGTGACCTGACCACCCCCTATGCCGGTAAACAGTTTGACCTGATCGTATCAAATCCCCCCTATATCAGACAGCGTGACCTTGCCGGATTACAACCGGAGGTGATAGGCTTTGAACCGGTGAGCGCGCTTGATGGTGGAGCGGATGGACTGGATTTCTATCGTCGCCTGATTGCCGCGGCGCCAGAACGGCTGCTGCCGGGTGGTTGGCTGCTGGTGGAGGTTGGCTATGATCAGGCTGCAGAGGTGGCGAAGTTAATGACGGCGGCCGGGTTTTCGGACGTCAGCACCGGGCGTGACGGTGCAGGGATTGAACGGATAGTCTGGGGGGGATGGCATGGATCGCCTTGAAGCGCTTCGGATGATGCAGGAGGCTGAATGTCTGGTGGACCGGCAGGCTGTTGGCCAGGCTCTGGACCGGATGGCGGCAGCAATCTGTCATGACCTGTCAGAAACATTCCCGATGGTCTTAACGGTTATGAATGGTGGCATGGTGGTCTCTGGCGAACTGCTTCTCAGGTTGGCGTTCCCC
>JBLIZM010000007.1:0-8763 GCA_048859855.1 Trichlorobacter sp. | reverse complement strand
ACAAACGGGGAGCCAAGTGGCTCCCCGTTTGTTGTTAAAGATAGGTGGTAACGGTGCGGCTAGTTACTTTTGATAACCAAGCTTTGTGGAGATTTCTTCTGCCGCATTGATAACAAGGGGAATCAGCTCCTTGTCAATTCGCTCATCGGTAAAGCGCATCGAGGGTCCAGAAATACTGACTGCACCAATAATCCGACGGGTATAGTCTCTAATCGGGGCACTGACGCAGCGTACTCCGTCATCAAGCTCTTCATTGTCAATGGCATATCCCTGCTCTGCAATTTGGGCAAGGTGCTTTTTGAGCTGATCACGGTCCGTGATGGTATTAGGCGTAAAGCGTGTCAACTCAGCTGCCGGGAGGTACTGATCCAGTTCATCACTGCTCATATGGGCAATCTGAACCTTACCTGCCGCAGTACAGTATGCTGGCAGACGGGATCCGACCCGGGGTACAACCCGCACGGTTTTACTGGTTTCAACACAGTCAAGATAGATGATGTGGAATTCTTTCAGTACCGCAATATAGGTTGTCTCATTGCAGGTTGAGACTATATTTTCGATGACCGGCTTGGATTGCCGCAGAAGCCCCATCTGCTTGATGAAGGTCTGGCCAAGTTCGAGGGTTTTAAGTCCCAAGCGATAGTTTTCAGTGACACGATTCTGCTCAATATATCCCCGGGATTCAAGGGTTGCCAGCAGTCTGAAAACGTTATTCTTATGCAATTTCAGCCGCTTCGATAGCTCAGTGACCCCCAGTTCATCGGTTTCTCCGTGGAACTGTTCTAACAGATCAAGGGCGTGTGAAACCGCCTGAATGAGGTATTCGGATTTTTCTTTTTTTGCCATAATTATATACTTCCCGGTGCCCAGCAGTCGGTGACTGGCAGATAATGCGTTAAAAACTGTAAGTATCCATAGTATATAGGAACTTGTTTTATAATTGTCAAGTATGAATAATTCCATTATATTTCGCTATGGAACGTTTTTAGAAATGCAGCCTGTAGCCAATTCTGACTGAAGTGATGGATGCCTTATGCTCAATCTGCGGAAGAAAATCTTAGTAGCGATTGATGGCTCTCCCTATTCGGACAAAGCGGCGGAAGAGGCGATCCGTATGGCCGCCGGTAGTCGTAGTCAGTTTAAGAGTAAGGTCTACGCGCTGATGGTTGTTCCAAATACCCAGAGTAGCTCCTACTCTGACTTTGTGCCGGTTAAACCATTGACGGAGAGTGAGCAGTGGGATGATCTGCGTAAACGGATATTTTATATCGTTGAAAAGAGTGCGGCGGAGTACGACGTTCCGCTTGAAATGATTGTAGAGGCTGGTGAACCTGCTGAAAAACTGGTGGAGTTTGCCAAACAGGAAGAAATAGACGTGATTGTTATCGGGAGTTCAGGCAAGGGATTTCTCGAGCGTCGACTTAAAGGAAGTGTTTCACGTAGAGTTGCTGAACTGGCAACCTGCTCAGTATATCTTGTCCGGGCCTAATACCCCAATTATTTACCGATGAAAGGTGTTTTGTGATGCGTTTGCTGTTAGGCGCCTGTGCGCTTGTCTGTTGTCTCCTCCCGCTTCCGTCGTTCGCTGCTACTCCTCCGGTTTCTGTTCCAATTCTGTTGTATCACCGTTTTGGACCCACCGTCGCTGATGGAATGACCATCACGACTCCGGTTTTTGAATCCCATATGAAATATCTTAAAGATAACGGTTATACGGTTATTCCACTGCGGAAACTGGTAGATTGGTATCGTGGCAAGGGGCCGGCTCCTGGCCCGAAGTCAGTTGTTATTGTTGAGGATGATGCCCATAAGACGGTTTATAGCGACATGCTGCCGATTATCAAGAAGTACCGGTATCCGGTTACGGTCTTTGTCTACCCGTCTGCAATCTCTAATGCTAAATACGCCATGACCTGGGATCAGCTCCGTAGCTTAAAGAAGTCAGGGCTGTTTGATATACAGTCACATAGTTACTGGCATCCTAACTTTAAGAAAGAGAAGCGTAAACTTGCACCAGCAGCCTATGATAAGTTAGTTACCGAGCAACTCGGTAAGTCGAAGCGTAAGCTTGAGCAGGAGGTCGGTGGGCCGGTGGATCTGCTTGCGTGGCCTTTTGGTATTTATGATGACTACCTAATCAAGAAAGCCTATCAGGTTGGCTATATCAGTACCTTCTCCATTGAGCGGCACCACGCAACATCAAAGGATAAAATTACATTGCTCCCTCGGTACTTACTGGTAAATGCTGATAACGGAAAGGCTTTCCAGCAGCTATTGGAAGGTAATGCTGTTAAACGGAATGTCGCCTACTGATATCTCTTCTCACCACAAACACCCCTGTGACGATTGCCGCTTCTGCCAATGGTGTTCCGATGATCGCTGTCGCCGTTGTCTCTCACCAGGTGGTGGTGTCAGGCAGCGATCTCTGGCAGAACAGGTCGCGCTCTTTGAGGCTTTACGGTTGGAGCGTCTGAAGAGGGAAGTGGATACAGATACGTGATGAAACAAGTCGGGAGCATCCGTTTGGAGGCTCCCGACAGTTTTTGGGAGGGAATGGCTACGAGCGTGCGGCCAGTTCCTTGGAACGCCTGACGGCAGCATCAACGGCATCCATGATGGTACCATTGAAACAGCCGTTTTCAAGCTGATGGAGTGCAGCAATGGTCGTTCCGCCGGGTGAACTGACCCGTTCACGAAGGAGCGCAGGATGTTCCCCTGAGTTCTTAACCAAAGTAGCAGCACCCAAGACGGTCTGAACGGCCAAGCCATGAGCGATGTCGCGGGGAAGTCCGTTCTTTACTCCAGCATCCGCCAATGCCTCAATGAAGGAAAAAACGTAGGCTGGCCCACTGCCAGAAAGTCCGGTAACAATATCCATTTGCTGCTCGGTTACTTGATAGACAACGCCAAGGGCGCTAAAGAGTTCCATGGCAACATTAACATCCTGCGCGGTAGCGTGGCGACCGGTGCAAAATGCTGTAGCAGCCTGCTGTACCAAGGCAGGAGTGTTGGGCATTGCTCTGATGACCCGGGTCCCTTGGGGTAATGCCGCTTCGATTGTTTCCGTGGTGATCCCCGCCATAATAGAGACGACCAAACAGTCAGGCGGTAGGCAACTTGCAAGTTCAGCTAATACCGCCGGTGAAACCTGGGGTTTGATGGAGAGGATTGCTAGGTCGGCTCCAACGACTGCTAACTGATTACTGGAGCAGGTCCTGATTTGTAGGCTAGATTCCAGCTGTCGTAGTCGGGCATTAAGCGGATCACTGGCAATAATCTGCTTTGCAGGAACTTGCTGGTCGAGCAGTCCAACCATAATGGCTTCTGCCATATTACCTGCACCGAGAAAACAAATTTGTTGTTTTGCGAGCATCTGTCCTCCTCTGTATCTATCTGTTCATCTCTATCATAGGGGGCGTGTCAGTTCAAGGTTGATCACGGAAAACTGGCAGTCGTGCTTGCCAAAATAACCTGTATTATGCTACAAAGTACCGTATCGTTACGAGAATACCATATTCCGATCAAGGGAGTCATGATGAGTCAACGTAAACCTGAGCTTGCTTTCAATTACATCTACAACTACACCTACAATCCGAGCTATACCAACGGGGTACAGGGCGGATTTACGCCACGTGGCGAGTTAGTTATGCATTTTTATCAAGAGCGTCCGGCTCTGCCGAAGGAAGTAGTCCATGAGATTACACCTGAAGGGGCGATCGGGGCAGTTGTTGATTCTGATCCTAAGAACCTGAATGGAACAATTGTTCGCTATATTGAGAACGGGGTTACCATGAACTTTCAGACTGCGGCAATGATTCATGCCTGGCTTGGTGAGCAGCTTGGCCAGATGCAGGCGATCATGAAGGCTCAGGCTGAATTCGCAGAGAATGCTGCTAACGCTGCACCGGCAGATTAAGTTAGCTGCGTGTTAATTGCGGTATCAGGCAGCCTGTCAGCGACAGGCTGCCTGATTTATTTTAGGCGTTAACCAGTTTAACGGTCCAGCGACCGTCAGCATAGAATTCAATCAGGTTATGGCAGCCGTAATTCTGCTCCAGCTTAAACATGTTCGCGAGTGGTGAGCCGAGGAGCTCAAGCAGCACAATTCGGTTTACACCACCATGGCCGACAACGAGTATTTCCTCACCGCGGTGACGTTCCACAATGTTATAAAACGCAGGCATTAACCGCGCATGGACATCCAGCAGGTTTTCTCCCCCCGGTACCCGGTAGTTTACCAAATCTTTTTGTCGATCAATCCAGGCCTCTGGCCAGCGTTCTTGAATCTCCTGCCAGGTCAAGCCCTCCCACTCGCCAATGTTGAGCTCCCTAAGGGCAGAGTCAAAAACCGGCGTAATTCCCCGTGAGCCAGCTATAATTTCTGCACCGATACGGCAGCGGGTTAGATCGCTGGCATAGCATGCGGTCAAGGGGCGCTCGGCGAGTTTGTTTTTAAGTAAATGGTACTGTTCAACTCCATAGGGAGTCAGGGCTACGTCGGCATGTCCGTTATAGCGGCGCTGCTCAAATCCTGTGACTTGTCCGTGTCGTATTAGGTGTACGCGGGTAACCGAATCCATGGTGTTCGTTCCTTCTGTATTGGTGTTAATCCGCTGGAGCTTCAGCGTCTCTTGGTGATACGGGAATACCGGTCGAGATAATGCCACCACCGAGTACCCGGTCTTCATGATATAAAACGACAGACTGCCCCGGTGCGATGCCGGCTTGGGGCTCAGAAAAATGAAGATCCATTGTTGAACCGTTATTTGACATGATAACGGATGAGGAAACGCCGTGATGACGATACCGGACCTTGGCCAGCAAGGGTGTATCCGGTAACGGCGCCAGCCAGTTACATGCTGTGGCGGTCAAACCACGACAAAAGAGGTAGGAACGTTCCCCAACAATAACGGTTCGTGTTTTTGGGATGATCTCAAGGACGTACAATGGTTCATGCCATGCAATCCCGAGTCCCTTGCGCTGTCCAACCGTATAGCGATAGGTTCCCCGATGGTAGCCAAGTCGTTGTCCGCTGATATGTCGGATCTCCCCGGGTACTTGAAGCTCAGGGCATCTTTTTTCTAAAAAACCGGCATAGTCATCATTCGGAACGAAGCATATTTCTTGGCTATCCTGTTTGTCCGCAACGGCAAGCCCTCGTTTGCGAGCTATTTCTCTGACCGACTGTTTGTCGGCTATGTCGCCAAGCGGAAAGATAATTCGATCTAAAAGGTCAGCCTCGATGCCATAGAGAAAGTAGGACTGGTCCTTGGCGCGGTTTGCTGCAACAGCTAGACTAGCTGCGGAGCCAGGAGACGTGATGATTCTGGCATAGTGTCCGGTGGCGAAGTAGGTTGCCCCTTCGGCGAAAGCCTGTTTCGCCAATACGCCAAACTTCATCAGGCGATTACAGGCGACACAGGGATTCGGAGTAACCCCGTCACGATACTCTGCAGTGAATGGATGAATGACGGTCTGTTCGAAGAGTTGCTGATAGGGAAGGACGACCAACGGAATATCCAACTGCGCAGCAATGGCAGCAGCATCCTTGCCAGGTGCAGCGGCAATGCCAAGATCCATGGTTAAACCGATAACGCGATATCCTTGTTCCTTTAGGAGTATGGCTGCGACCGATGAGTCGACTCCACCGCTCATTGCTATGGCAACGGTTGGCGCACTCATTACGATCGTTCCATTAAGATAGTGATGACAAGATCAGCTTGATGGCCTGCAGCAACGCCAACTCGCGGTGCCATCAACCCTCTGCCAACTGCAGCTTCCGATACTCCATCGCCCACCAGATAGAACCGATCGCTAATCCGGCGGGTGACAATGGCGTTGCAGTCCCCAAAGCCGGCGACACCGGATGCGGCGATTAGGGTTGTATTCTGTAGACGGGTTAGCACGGTATCAGCCAGCATCGCTTTTGCCTCAGCCTGATCAAAAGCCTCGATCACAATGTCACAGGTTTTGAACAGTTCTTCAGACTCGTCTGGGCCGAGACGTAGATGATGGGGCTCAAGTTTGGTGTATGGGTTGATTCTGGTTAGTGTGTCGGTAAGGGCATGTACCTTGGTAAGACCAATCTGATCGCTAAAATACTGCTGACGGTTGAGGTTAGAAGGCTCAACCAGATCGAAGTCGGCATAAATCAGGTGGCCAATTCCGACCCGTACCAGTGCTGTCGCAATGGCTGATCCCAGTCCACCAACGCCTGCAATACCTACGGTAGCCTGCTGAAGTCGTTGATGTACCCCTGGTGTGTGGCGGGCAGCCATCAAATATTGAAGCTCCTCTGCCGTAGGCACAGAACCACGGGTAATACAGAGGAGAGTATCTCCTTGTTGCAGACAATACTCCGGTTCAACCGGATAGCCGTTAACAATCAGGATATCACTGCCTGGGGCATTGTGAGTCATCACCTGACCAGCCGAGCTACCATCGGGAACGGACAGGGGGCTATTTTGAAATGTGATTATGAATGGCATACTCGTTGTCTATACAGGTTTGTAACCGCTGCCGTGATTTATTGATGCCTCAGCAGGGCTGTTACTGATTTTTCTGAGTAATAGCATAACAATACCATGCCAAAAAGGCGAGTAAAAGCATTGTGGGGATGTCTGATTGCTGTGACATGCTGCTTGAGATATACTGCTGATTACGAGGTGTCACAACGATGCATTATGGTGGTCTGCATGATGATGCGGTACAGGGAAAAGCCTATGACCCACGGCTGATAAGCCGTTTTCTTCGCTATGTTCGTCCATACCGGTTGCTGGTAGCACTTACCGTCACGGTGCTGCCATTGGTAACCCTTTGTCGTCTTGCGCAGCCGCTCTTGGTGCGTCAGGCGATTGACCGTGCCATCATCCCTGGTAATAGTGCTGCCTTGTGGCAACCGGCACTATTGTTACTCGGGACATTACTGCTTGAAGCTGTTTTGACCTGGGGGGAAGTCTTTGGCCTTCAGTACCTTGGGCAGCGTATCATGGCTGATTTGCGCCGCGACCTTTTTAGTCATCTGCTGCATCTTCCAACGCGCTGGTTTGACCGGTCTCCTGCCGGTGGGGTGGTGACGAGAGTCACGACCGACGTTGAAGCAATCGGTGAGATGTTTGCAGCGGGGATTGTCTCAATTGTAGGAGATATTCTGCTGCTCATTGGAATTATGGTGGCAATGCTGGCATTGGCCCCTGCTTTAGCAGTAGTAACTTTTTCGGTTGTTCCCTTTCTGGCTGTAGCCGCTTGGTATTTCAGACGTTCGATGCGTACTGCCTACCGTACGGTTCGCTCCTGCCTGGGGCGTATGAATGCGGCGCTCAGTGAGCTCATTGATAATCTGGTAATCGTTCAGAGTTTCCGTCAGGAACAGGCTGAGCAAGAGCGATTTCGAAGCATTAATCAGGCGCACTGTGATGCCGGTAAACCGGTTATCTTCTGGGATGCGACTCTCTATGCCTTTGTTGAGTTTTTCTCGTCAGTTGCGATTGCTCTCATTCTTTGGTACGGGAGTAGCTCGCTCCAGTCCGGAGTGCTGACGTTCGGTACACTGGTTGCGTTTATACAGTATGTTGAAAAGTTTTTTGGACCGGTCAGAGACCTGTCCGCAAAATACGGGGTCATGCAGGGGGCAATGGCTGCTCTTGAGCGAATGTTCGGATTACTTGATGAATCAGTTGAGCAGGATGGTGGTGCTTCAGCTGCCCAATCAGTAGCCTTAAGGGATGAGAGTGCCACACTGGTTCGCTTTGAACAGGTGTGTTTTGGTTATGAACCCCAGAATCCTATTATCCAGGATATCTCATTTGCCGTGACCCGGGGTGAACGGGTCGCGATTGTCGGGAGAAGCGGTGCTGGCAAGACGACACTCCTTCGGCTTCTGACCCGGATGTATGACTATACGGGTGGTACCATTTATCTTGATGGTACGGCACTGACTGAGCTTAGTCGTACCGAGGTGCGAAAAAAAATAGTGACGGTTGCTCAGGAGGCAGATCTGATGGCAGGAACTATCCGGCAGAATATCAGCCTTGGTGACCCTCTTGCTGAAAAACGGGTTGTTGCTGCGGCAACAGCTATTGGGGCTGCTGGTTTTATCGAACGTCTACCGGGTGGATATGATGCGCCGGTCGGTGTCCGGGGAGGGACGCTGTCCCAGGGTGAACGCCAGTTAATCTCTTTCGCCAGGGCCTTGGCATTTGATCCTGAGTTGCTTTTGCTGGACGAGGCAACGGCGAATGTCGACAGTATCAGTGAGCAGGTTATTCAGGAAGGGGTCAGAAAGCTATTGGAGGGGCGCACTGCCCTGATTGTGGCGCACCGTCTAGCCACTATTCGGGATGCAGACCGCATTCTTGTCATTGACGGCGGGCGGTTGGTCGAATCAGGGACTCATGAACAATTAATGACAGCATCTGGTTGCTACCGTCGTTTATATGAAACGAGCCAACGCCTTGGGTTGCAAACCATCCCCGACAGTTCTGTCCTGCCAACACTCGGACCGGCATAGTTCTACTGGAAATTTATCGGGAATGGTGCAATACTAAATAATCTGCAACAAATTCCTACCAAGGATGACGAGATGATCGCAATCGAAGAGCTGAAGCGACAGTATTACTTCACCGATGTTGACGCTGCGCGTTTGAGGGAATTGCTTTCATTGGCGGAAAGAAACCAGCATACTCTGGTTGAAGAGTTCTATCAGTATATTCTCTCCCAGCCTGAAACTGCCGCAATTCTAGCCAAAAGCTCTACCCGTGAAAA
>JBLIZM010000006.1:0-3861 GCA_048859855.1 Trichlorobacter sp. | reverse complement strand
GAATTCGAATGGTATGGCGGTAACGGCATACATCAGCATACCAAGGACTACCGCCCCTTCCGCGCCACCGAGAACAATCCCGCCTAGTCGATTAACCCAGCCAAGCAGCGCCAGATTCACCAGCCCGGTCAGCAGGTTTCCCAGGAGGTGGGCAATCAGGCCGACTCCAATCAGCAGTATCGCAAACATCAGAATGCGAGCAGCCGGTAAGGGAATGAGGCCATCAAGGAGGAGCGCGGCCTTTTCGTAGAGCCGGTAGGCTAACCAGCCACCAGCCAGAAAAGCAGTCAGTGTCGCGGCTTCTTTGATTAAGCCACGCAGTAGCCCCCGCACCGCCCCCAAGGCTATGACGGCAACCACTATGCTATCAATCAGGTTCATTGGCTGTCCAGTGGGGGGAATACGGCAACGGGGCTTTCATACGAAAGCCCCGTTGTACATAGTCACGCCGGATCTCAATGCTGGAATGGAAGAAGGATCCGGCATGCAGGCCGTTAGTCCATCATCTTGCGTTGCTTCTTCAGTGCGCGCTTACGGGCGGCAATCGCCTTTTTCTTGCGCTTGATGCTTGGCTTCTCATAATGCTCGCGCTTGCGAACTTCTGAGAGGATCCCGGCTTTCTCGCACTGCTTCTTGAATTTCTTCAAAGCGAGGTCAAATGGTTCGTTTTCACGAATTCGTACTCCTGGCATCCCAAATCCCTCCCTTCGTCGTAAGATACGTATCGGAAACTGGTTCGAAAACCAGCCGCATGCACAGGTGTATGTTGTTTACGGTGAGCGGTCTATAATAGCGTTAAAAATCAGTTTGTCAACTTATTTACGCTGGTTAGCTCCCGGTCGTACGGGAGGCTTTTTCCTCAAGTCCCGAGACACCGGTCCGCCGCTCAAGCTCTGACCAGATCTCGTCAAGCGGAATCCCTTTGGAGACCAGCATCACCAGCAGGTGATACAGCAGATCTGCCACTTCACCCACCAGGGCGCCGCGATCATCCCCTTTGGCAGCCAGGAGTACTTCAACCGACTCCTCTCCCACTTTTTTGAGAATGCGGTCAATCCCTTTGCTGATCAGGGATGCGGTATAGGATTCTTGCGGGTCTGCGGCAGCCCGCTCAATCAGCAGCCGGTACAGCTTATCAAGGTGATGGGAAGTTAACGGGTTCATAGCATCCTCACCGGTACCTGACGGTCAAGCAGATACTGCTTGGCCTCAGCGATTGTATGCTGCTTGAAGTGGAAGATTGAGGCTGCCAGGCAGGCTGAAGCCCCAGCAGTTACAAAGCCTTCATAGAGGTGTGACAGGGTGCCAACACCACCGGAAGCGATAACCGGAATACTGACCGCGTCGACCACGGCGCGGGTCAGGGGAAGGTCGTATCCATCTTTGGTTCCATCACGGTCCATGCTGGTGAGTAAAATCTCGCCGGCACCGTAGGACTCCATCCGCTGTGCCCATTCAATGGCATCAATACCGGTTGGGGTCCGACCGCCATGGGTGTAGACCTCCCAGCGATTCTCACCGGGAACCTGGCGGGCATCGATGGCAACAACCGTACATTGGGAGCCGAAGCGCTCCGCAGCCTCCCGGACGAACTCAGGGCGATGGACCGCGGCCGTATTGATGGAGACCTTGTCGGCTCCTGCATTCAGCATCCGGCGAATGTCCTCGACTACCCGGATTCCGCCGCCCACGGTCAGTGGCATAAAGACCCGCTCTGCGGTCCGTCTGACCACGTCAACCATGGTGTCGCGTCCGTCGCTGGAGGCGGTGATATCCAGAAACGTCAGTTCATCAGCCCCCTGACGATCATAGGCTTCTGCGATTTCCACCGGATCGCCGGCATCACGCAGGTCAACGAACTGAACCCCTTTGACGACACGGCCACCGGTTACATCCAGGCAGGGGATAATCCGTCGGGTCAGCATGACAGCCCCTGCTTGGTCAGGGCGATGGCATCCGGAAGGCTTAAGGCCCCGGTATAGATAGCCTTGCCGGTGATGACCCCGCTGATACCGGAAGATTCAACCGCCATCAGCTGCTCGATATCGTGGAGTGATGAAACACCGCCTGAGGCGATAATCGGGATTGAAACCGCCTCGGCCAGAGCCTTGGTGGCGGCAATGTTAGGTCCCCCCATCATCCCGTCCCGACTGATGTCGGTATAGATAATGGCGCTGACACCACAGTCCTCGAACCGTTTGGCCAGATCACTGGCTTTGATGTCGGTTACTTCAGCCCAGCCCTGAACCGCAACCTGCCCGTTCTTCGCATCGATACCGACGACAACCTGACCGGGGAAGGCACGACATGCTTCGGCAACCAGTTCCGGGTTGCGCTGGGCAGCGGTGCCGATGATCACCCGGGAGAGACCGAGGGAGAGGTAGGCTTCAATGGTTGCAAGGTCACGGATGCCGCCGCCAAGCTGTGCAGGCACATCCAGTGCCGCGACAATGGCGCTGATGGCATCACGGTTACGCGGTTCGCCGGCAAAGGCGCCGTCAAGATCCACCAGGTGAATCAGCTCAGCTCCGGCAGCCTGCCACAGCAGCGCCTGACCGGCCGGGTCGTTCGAGAAGACCGTGTCACGGTCCATCAGCCCCTGTTCGAGACGAACACAGGCACCGTTTTTGAGATCTATAGCAGGTATGACAAGCATGCTAGCCTTTCATGAGGGCGAAATTTTTCAACATCGCCAATCCGATTTCTTGGGATTTCTCCGGGTGAAACTGGGTTGCAACCAGGTTGTCCTTGCGGATAGCCGCGCAAAAGGGAGCACCGTATTCACAAGTCGCCGCCACCACCGCAGGATCGTCCGGCACCACATAATAGGAGTGGACGAAATAGACGTTTGAACCGTCCTGAATACCGTTAAAGAGCGGTGAAGGGGCGGTGAGACTGATCTGGTTCCACCCCATGTGGGGGACCGGAAGTTTTTCACCCTGTTCCGTCATTCCGTCAGGAAAACGGACAACCCGGCCGGGGATAACCCCAAGCCCCTGATGCAGCCCGAACTCTTCGCTCTGGCTGAACAGGAGTTGTAGTCCCAGGCAAATCCCGAGGAATGGACGCCCTTCAGCGATAACCGACAGGATCGGATCAACAAAACCGGCCTGTTCAAGCTGGGTCATGCAGTCACGAAAGGCACCGACACCGGGCAGGACGATGTGGCTTGCCTCCCGGATGACCGCTGGGTCAGCGGTGACGGTGGCAGGAAACCCGACCCGTTCGAATCCCTTTTCGACCGAGCGCAGGTTCCCCATTCCGTAGTCAATAATGGCAATCATGACTGGCCTGAAGCGGTCAGGCGCGAGAAGTCGGCTACCCGCAGGAAGAGATGCTGAATCACGGTCAGGAGCGCCAGACGGTTTGTTTTGACTGCCGGATCCTCCGCCATGACCATGACGGCATCAAAGAACGAGTCGACCGCCCACTTTAATCCGCCGATAACCGTCAGTGCCTCGAGGAAGTCCTGCTGCTCGATCCGGGAAAGGGCGCTGACGCGGGTTTCCTGCAGCACCCGGTAGAGGGTGTGCTCTGCTTCATCGCTAAACAGTGATGGATCGACCAAAGCGTCGACCTCTTCCTTCACGATGTTGCCGACCCGTTTAAAGGTTACCAGCAGGGCGCTAAAGTCGTCGCGCTGCCTGAAAATATCAATCGCTTTAATTCTGCTTTCGCATTCAACCAGATCCTCGAATCCGGCAGTAATGGCCGAGTCGATGACATCCATCGGGTAGGCGTTTGCCAGCAGGTTGGTAAAGCGTCCCTTAAAGAATTCGATGACATCCTGACAGACCTCCGCCGCCGGGCGGGTCAGTTTCGGTGCCAGTTGTTCAACCGCCTGTGCAATGAGCTCGGGCA
>JBLIZM010000005.1:0-5423 GCA_048859855.1 Trichlorobacter sp. | reverse complement strand
GCCAGATTGTTGATGCAACCAAAGGACTTGGTATGCATCTGCTGTTTGAGCCGGGACGTAATATTGTTGGTAATGCTGGGGTTCTGGTTGCCACCTGCCTGTATACCAAGGCTCGTGATGAAAAGAACTTCATCATGGTTGATGCCGGTATGAACGATCTTGCCCGTCCTGCGCTTTATGGCTCTTTCCATGGCGTGCAGGCCGTTAAGAAGGATCAGGACGGTATGATTGTTGCCGACATCGTCGGACCGATTTGTGAGTCCGGGGACTTCCTGGTCAAGGACCGCGAAGTGCCGATGTTCAAACAGGGAGACCAGATGGCCTTTCTGTCTGCAGGTGCGTATGGTTTCACGATGTCCAGTAGCTACAACTCTCGTCCGCGCGTTGCAGAGGTTATGGTCAAAGGTGATCAGTTTGAGGTTATCCGCGATCGTGAGACCATTGATGATCTGATTCGCGGCGAACGTGTTGCATCATTCCTGTAAACTCACCGTGTGGAGGTAGTTATGTTTAAAGGTAGTATCGTTGCGATTGTGACCCCGTTTAAGAACGGCGCGGTTGATGTCGAAGCCCTCAGACAGTTGGTTGAGTTTCAGATTGATGGCGGGACTGATGCGATTGTTCCTTGTGGGACGACCGGTGAAGCATCAACCCTGGATTATGACGAGCATATGCTGGTGGTGAAGACCGTTGTCGAGCAAGTGAACAAGCGGGTCCCGGTTATTGCCGGCACCGGTTCCAATTCAACTGCAGAAGCGATTGAATTGACCGCACTGGCAAAGGATGCTGGTGTCGATGGGTGTCTGTTGGTAACCCCGTACTATAATAAACCGACCCAAGAGGGGTTGTACCAGCACTATAAGGCGGTTGCCCAGGCAGTGGCAATTCCGCAGATTCTCTATAATGTTCCCGGTCGTACCGGTGTGAACATGCTTCCTGAAACCGTTGCGCGTCTTGCCCCAATTAGTAATATTGTGGCAATCAAGGAAGCTACCGGTTCACTGCAGCAGGCTTCTGAAGTGCTAGCACTTTGTGGTGATCAGATTGACGTCCTTTCCGGTGATGATTTCATCACCTTCCCAATGATGGCGTGTGGTGCCAAAGGGGTTATCTCCGTACTGGCCAATATCATGCCGAAGGCTGTCGGTGACTTGACGGATGCCTTCTTTGCCGGGGATCTTGAAAAGGCTCGCCAGCTGCATCTGAACACGCTGAAGATCAGTAATGCCATGTTTATCGAGAGCAACCCGATTCCGGTTAAGACCGCACTCGGTCTGATGGGGAAATGTTCGGATGAAACTCGTCTGCCGTTGACAGCGATGTCTGAGGCAAATCGCCAGAAGCTGGCTGCTATTATGAAAGAGTATGCCCTGATCTAGGGGTGGAAGGAAGTACGATCCATGACGAGAATTGCGGTATGTGGCGCAGCGGGACGGATGGGGCAGCGAATCATTGTTTCAGCTATCGAGGCCGGATGCACGGTCAGTGGTGCCCTTGAGTATCCGGGACATCCGATGATTGGTCAAGACGCGGGCTTGTTGGCAGGTTGTGGGCCGTTGGGTGTTTTGATTAGTGATGACTCGAATGCGGTTGTCGAGGGATGTGATGTTCTGATTGATTTCACCACTCCGGCGGTTTCTCTTAAGAACCTGGAACTGTGTGGACTGAAACAGAAGGCTCTGGTTATTGGTTCTACTGGGTTTAGCAAAGAAGAACGAGCTCTAGCCCAGGAGTTAAGCAAGACGGTTCCCTGTGTCCTTGCACCGAATATGTCCGTTGGCGTCAATCTCTGCTTCAAGGTGTTAAAGGATATTGCTGCGACACTAGGAAATGATTTTGATGTTGAAATCGTAGAGATGCATCACCGTCTTAAGAAAGACGCTCCTTCAGGTACTGCCGTACGGATGGGCGAGGTCGTTGCAGAAGCGCTGGGACGTGATTATGCTACGGTTGCAAACTGCCATCGTGAAGGATTTACCGGAGAGCGTACCGATGAGGAGATTGGTATGCAGACCGTCCGGGGTGGTGACATTATCGGTGAGCATACGGTCTACTTCATCGGCATGGGTGAGCGTATTGAGCTTTCACATCGGGCCATGACCCGTGACATGTTCTCGCGTGGTTCAGTCCGGGCTGCAAAATGGCTGGTAGGTAAGACCCCTGGTCTCTATGATATGCAGGATGTTCTGGGGTTGAAATAGTATGATTGATTCCCCCGGTGGCTTTCCACCGGGGGCTTTCCCTAAAGCCGCATATCGCGGCTTTCTTTCGTTTGAATCATAGTCTCATCTCTTAATAAAGGAGTCTGCTCATGGCGAAAATTAATGACAACTATCTGAAGCTCAAGGCCGGCTATCTGTTCCCTGAAATCGGCCGGAGGGTTCGTGCGTTTACGGAAGCCAATCCGTCTGCCAAGGTTATCCGTCTCGGAATAGGTGACGTTACCCGTCCGTTGGCGCCGGCTGTTCTTAAGGCATTTCATGATGCGGTAGATGATCTTGCAACAACTGACCGCTTTGCCGGATACGGTCCTGAACAGGGATATGATTGGCTTATTAATGCCATTATTGAAAAATCATACCGCCCGCTTGGCGTAGAGCTCAAGACGGAGGAAGTTTTCATCTCCGATGGTTCCAAGTGCGATTGTGCCAATATCCTTGATATCTTCGCCCTTGATAACGTTGTTGCCATTGGTGATCCGGTCTATCCGGTTTACAATGATACCAACGTCATGATTGGACGTACTGGTGAGGCTGATCAGCAGGGGTACTACCGCGGGATTGTGTATCTGCCTTGCACGGAGGAAAACAACTTCATCCCAGCACTGCCAACCGAGAAAGTAGATATTATTTATCTCTGTTTCCCGAACAACCCAACCGGTACGGTAGCCACCAAGGCTGAGTTGAAAAAGTGGGTTGATTACGCCATCGCAAATGACGCGGTTATCTTCTACGACGCTGCCTATGAAGCCTTTATCACCAACCCGGAGATTCCCCACTCCATTTATGAGATCGAAGGTGCCAAGCGCTGCGCTATTGAATTCCGTTCTTTCTCGAAGACAGCAGGATTCACGGGTGTTCGTTGTGGTTTGGTCGTGGTTCCTGAAGAGGTAATGGGCACAACGGACAGTGGTGAGCGTTACAGCTTCAATAAGCTCTGGCTGCGTCGGACCACCACCAAGTTCAACGGTGCTTCCTATCCGGTTCAACGTGCTGCAGCTGCAGTCTATAGTGACGAAGGGTGGCGTCAGACCAAAGAAGTAATCGACTACTATATGGAAAACGCCCGGATTATTCGTGAAGGGCTCGCTGCTGCAGGATTGACCATCTACGGCGGTACCGATGCTCCCTATATCTGGCTTAAAACTCCTGGTGGGATGAGCAGTTGGGACTTTTTCGACAAGCTTCTGACGGAGTGCAATGTTGTCGGTACGCCTGGATCCGGATTCGGGCCAAGTGGTGAAGGCTTTTTCAGATTATCGGCATTCGGTCATCGAGAGAATGTCATTGAGGCAGTAGAGCGAATTAAGAAAAATCTGCAGTAGCAGTCTGGCGGGGCGGCCCAATCGGTCGCCCCACCTCGTTTGGAGGTCCTATGGGACGGCCACCAATAAGTTTGGAACTCGGGAGATATCTCCTCACCGATAATATTCGAGATGAGGTGGACTGGTATCGCACACCACAGTCCTGTGGTGAAGCTCCTCCCCCGGTTCAAAAGGCGATTCCCCAGGGGAGCACGGTTATTAGGCTTCCAAGCATTGAACAGTCAACCATTCCATCGGCGGACCTGTTACAGGTAATCCGCACCCGTCGTAGTCATCGTCGGTTTAGTGATGCTGCTGTTTCCCTTGAGGAATTGGCATTCCTACTGTACTGCACGCAAGGGGTAACCGAGGCGATTCATCCCGCCGCCGTTCTTCGTACCGTTCCGTCTGCTGGTTGCCGTCATCCCTTTGAAACCTATCTTGTCGTACAACGGGTGACTGGTCTTGAGTCTGGAGTGTACCGGTATCTCCCGCTTGACCATGCGGTGATTCGGCTTACGGCCCCGTCTGCTGGGTTGATGCCGGAGCTTGTTCGGGCGGTGAGGGGGCAGCGTTTTGTGGCTGGTGCTGCGGTGACGTTTGTCTGGACGGCTATTCCGGCTCGTACCGAGTGGCGATATGCTGAAGCGTCGACTAAGGTGATTGCTCTTGACGCGGGCCATCTATGCCAGAATCTGTATTTAGCATGTGGTGCAATCGGTGCGGGAACCTGTGCGATTGCAGCCTATGATCAGGAATCTGCTGACCGTTTGGTTAACGTTGATGGAAAAGAAGAAATGGTTGTGTACCTTTCCCCAGTGGGGAAGCTGGCATAAGTATAAGGAGAGCATACGTGTCTGAAGAAAAAACAAGTTTGGTTGACCTTTCAGGAGAAGCGGACTGGGAGTGGTTTGATGCCCCTTCACTGGTCGGCGATTCCTTACGATTTGTTTCGGGTGATCCAGAGGGTGAGCGTTTTCGGGTTAAGTACTATCGTGATGCTGATAAACATCTTCACGCACGGATTTGGTTTGGCCCTGAAACCGGCGGCCCTCCCGGTGCTGCCCATGGATGCGCAATCGCAGCGGTCATGGATGAGGCACTGGGGCTTGCCGCCTGGGCTGCCGGTTATCCGATTGTTGTTGGAAACCTGAATGTCAGTTTTAGGAATCTTTTACCGCTTAACCGGGTGGTGACACTTGAAAGCAGCGTTGTTTCGGTACAAGGGCGAAAAATCATGGTGCATGGACGACTGTTCTGCGAGGATGGAACAATCTATGCCGAGGGTGAGTGTCTTTGTATTACCCTGCCGAATAAAACGGTGACACCATGAAAGTAGCCATCGTAGGGTCAGGAGCATTAGGCCTGTTCTACGGTGCTCGCCTGCAGCAGGCCGGTGTTGCGGTCCATTTTCTGGCGCGACGTGACTATCAGGTTCTTGCAACGAGTGGATTAACCGTCAATTCAGTTGATGGCGACTTTCGACTCGAAACGGTTAATGTCTACCACGATTCCGAAATGATCGGTCCGGTCGATCTGGTGCTGGTGGCACTTAAGAGTTTTGACAACGGGGCGCTTTCGTCACTGATTACCCCGTTACTCGCACCGAATACCCTCGTCCTAACCCTACAAAATGGCCTTGGAAACGAGTCTGCTCTAGCGGAACGGTTTGGAGCCCAGCGCTGTCTCGGTGGTGTCGCATTTCTCTGTTCTAATCGGGGGGCGCCTGGCGTTGTGCATCATCTCGGAGCAGGTCGGGTAACTCTTGGCTGGTATCAGGGAGATCGTCATGGAGGGGCTGCTGATGACATCGCAGAGATGTTTCGCGCCGCGGGAATTCAAGCTCACGTAACCACTGATCTGTTACGCACCCGTTGGGAAAAACTAGTCTGGAATATCC
>JBLIZM010000004.1:0-5061 GCA_048859855.1 Trichlorobacter sp. | reverse complement strand
CTCATATGTCGGCTCTTCCAGCTTGCCGTTGAAAGCAATTGGTCGCACTGACGCCGTGATCGTCGCGGGAGCTACATCCGCATTCATCCGAATCTGCATTCCGAATTTCGGCCAAACATACTGCCAAACTCTGGAGCGCAGGCTGTGAGATGCTTCTGCACCTTGATCTCGGTATCCTTCGATCCAGGTGGTGTACTTCGTTTCTACAGTAGCCTGGTTGAGGTCAGTGTCCGAAGGCACGTATTCAGCAGTATCACCTTGAACAATTGAGCCATCAGGCAGCGTGAAGAACCCGTTCAGCTTCACATCCATCCCACGGTAAGGCAGGCTGGCTTCTGCTTTAAACACATACTTCTTGCCAGTCTCAATTACCTTTGGCCCAGTCACATAAGGACGAGGTGCTTTCACAACAACGAAATCAACAGACGTTTTATCAACTTCATAGGCATACCCGTCATCAGCCGGTGCAGAGGTCGAACGTACGCGAGCCCAAAGTCGGTATCGGTTTTCTTCATCACTTGAAAGCGTAATGCTGTTCCCTTCCTGCGAATAGGTTTTGCCACCGTCAGTGGACCATTCAACAACGGCATTGCCACCGGAGATTGGCTCATCATTCAACGTCAGGTTCGCGGTGTACTTGCCCTCACTTCCCACAAACAACGTGGTCGGGCCGACAATAGTAATATCAGGTTTGTCGTAAGCGACAACACTGACCGCTTCGGTGTACTTTTCCGCACCTGAGTTGACGTTTACCACCTTGGCTCGAACCTGGTACTCACCCTTGTCGAAGGTCTTCACAAGCTGATACTTGTATCGATCTTCTGGGATGAACTGTTCCCATGTTTTACCATCGTCCTTACTTGTTTCCCACACCACCTGGCCCGTAGCGCGAAGATCCTGGCGGTCATCCAGAGACAGCTTGAACACAGTCGTGAACGGGGCTTCGCCAGACAGCTTGCGAGCCTCCACTCCAGCACCGATGGCACCACCACGAAGTACGGTCAAGAAAGCAGGTCTGATAGACAACTCTGTGCGGTTGTAACCCTCAATAGGGCTGTCCAAAACAGCCTCAGCGGCGATACGGACAGAGGCAGTATCCACACCAGACAGGTCTACTGAGAACTGAGCTTCACCGTTCGATGCTTCCGCATAATCAGTGAGCGCAACCGTCTCGTTGTAGACCTTTTGTTGGATCAGGCGTACTTTCCACACCCCCATTGTGTTGACGTCATAATCACCATCAGGCTTGTACTGATCGCGGATGATAACCCGAACCGGCAATGCCTTGGTGTCAATCGCGGTATCACCTTCAACTTCAACGATAGGACGGATACTCTTAGAAGGTGCGGATATAGCTCGGTAAACAACCTCTGTTTTCACATCAGGAACCTTGCTATATGCCGCGTTCACCTTATAGGTGGTCTCCTCCCACAACGCTCGCTCATCGGTATTGATGCGGCGATACACCTTATTGGTGGCACCCCATCCCGGAGTGAAGGTCTCAGACTCAAGAACATCCGAGTTGCGCGATATGGCAATATCCAGATCAGCTCGTTCAGAGTTGATAATGGCATCACCCAGGTAGTTACCTGTCATCGGCACCATGTAGATGTTGTCCTTGAAGTTGTAGTCGGAGGCCAGTTCAACGGTCGGAGCTGGTGGATCAACGGCTTCAACATTGAAAGTCTCGTCGTTCAACGTCACCCGAGTGCCATTGCGGGTGAAAATACTTACCCGCCACCCCAGAGGGTGATCACCGTTCTCGGCCAGGGAACCTGACAACGAAGGAGATTCCGATAACGGGTCTTGGACCAGTCCATCGGGGATCTGCTGCCACTCGAACAGACAGGTGCGGCTTGCGCTGCCAACAGCTTTGTTCGCGGCCTCGTTTTTCGCACGGTCAGCACTGAGGGTGATTGAACAGTCAGGACCTTTGCTCTGCTTGAAGTTCACATCAAAGTCTTCAATGACGCGATTCACCTGAGCAATGTCATCAATCGGGGTGTAGCCAACAGAGCCATAGGCAGTAGTTACCGTCAGGTTCTGAGAGCCAGACCCAACTTTTACCTTGGAACCGTCACCACTGAACAGGTACAGGCTGTATTCGACAGGTTGTTCACCAATGCTCACAGCCTGCCCCACCAGCCCGGCAACTTTCATCCCGTTGTTGTCCTGCGTAGTTTGTTCAGCCTCATCTGGAGTTCTTTCCCACTGGAGCAAACACACCGGGTCACGAATTGGGTCTGCGGCCATAGCCACATCCTCTTTCGTGGTGAACCGGCAAGGCACACCCGACTCTGGCAGGGCATAGATTTTCACTGGGTCAATGACCTGGCGAATTGTCCATGATTCAGCAGAGAGCTTAGCCGTCCCTTTCCAGGTATTGATGTCCACAACCAAGATGGGTGAGTTCGGCGCGGAGGTCATGACAAGAAGACTGGAAGAACCGACCACATCCGGAACAGCAGGTTTAACTGGAATGCTCAAACGACCACCTGACGCACCGAAATCATGTTGGCTCATGATCCCCATTGTCTGGCCCGGCTCGATACGCACCCCATTAACTACCAGCGGTACTTTCGCATCAGAACGGAGGGTCACAAACACGTCGTATGAACCTGTCACAACAGCACCATCACTGAGCGTCAACGGCTTGGTCTCGATGATCCGCTTGCCATCTGCATGAACAAATTCATGAGTGACAGCAGGGACCATGACCTTGCCATCCATCCCATCAGCGAGCGTAACTTGTCGAGGTGAATAATCAAACTCAACAGATGCCTTGGCTGTGTTTTGCTGAGCATCTTTCGCTTCAATCGACAAAGTGTACGATTCACCGGCTTTAAGTGAAGGGAACATCACCGGATATTCCAGCTTGTACTTCGTATCGGAAACTGCACGTACAGTCAGATATACGTTATCCGAAGCTGGCCCGCCTTTCAGATTAACCAACGTGACAGTTGGCTTAGCAGTCATTGCATCAGTGACATCAATACTGATGTCATCCAGCGAGGTGACAGAATTTCCACTTGGAATGGTGATGGC
This sequence comes from Trichlorobacter sp., assembly GCA_048859855.1. GTDB lineage: Bacteria > Desulfobacterota > Desulfuromonadia > Geobacterales > Pseudopelobacteraceae > Trichlorobacter. The sequence goes on along the minus strand of JBLIZM010000004.1, from coordinate 2,016 downwards.
AATAGCAGGCGGAGTATTGTCGTTAGTTACGGTAAAGAGTTTCTTTTCACCACGGTTCCCGTAGTTATCTTCAACCCAACCATAAATATCGTACACGCCATCAGGTAAACCTTTGTATGAAGCTGTAACCGTCGAGTCATTACCAGACATATCAATATTGCTCGCAGAAAATGACTGAATATCTACGCCATTTTTCTTCGCAACAAGTCCTGATTTAGCTAATTTGACCCGGTTCCAAGTGTTGCCAGAATGACCTTCATAAGCGGTGAAAGAAACGACCTTATTCTGGTCATCACGACTTATTAGTTCTTGAACATAAGGATCTTCTGCATCCCACTCCCATACGTGGCTATACTGCGACATTAACCCAGGGTTTGCTTTATCCCTTGCCGCAGGCCTGGTGTGATAATACCCGACAGTACCTGTATGATTGAAGTCGATATTGACAGACATCGTACACTCAGATTGGCCCTGAGTCACATCGCATGATCCCCCATACATAGAAACATTCTGGGTATAACTACGAGGTTCCAAAATGACACGTATTTTGGAAATCTGAGTATCTCTCTGAGGAGCAGGCGTCGTTCCTGGTTGACCGTAACTAGAACCAACCCAACCTACACCGTCAATATACGCCTCAATTCCTTTCCACTTAGGAGGCATTGTATCCGCAGTAAACTGCGGGTTTGGAATGCTGAATGGATTACATCTCCAGGTAGACCTGTTAGTCCATCCATAATTACTCCAGTTGAATGTGCCATCAGCACCGGCTGGACCTTCAACGATGAAATAAGCATATTGTGAATCAGTATATGCTAATCCATGATCAGTAATCCCTTCTGCGACACCTCCAAATATCGTTCCCTCTGGCAGCCCTCTATATTCCGAGCGAGGAATACGGTATACCGCTTTCAAAGGATTTTTATTGATGGGGGTACTTCCATCAACCTGCCTGAACCCTTGAAACTCACCCTTCCCGAGGTATGCACCTTGATAAGAGGGATCTTCAATGGCAACAAGGGTTGGTCCAACTCCACAGCTTGAGTTATTGTAAAACTCAAGTTGCTTGGTTGAAACGTTTCCTGCCTTGTCTTTTACTTCAAAAACAATGCGGTTTTTCGACTGCACACCACCAGGGAAAGCATATTGAGCTCCTGAGTTTATAGCACCACTGCCAAGCATTGCTTTCGATTCGTCCTTGTAGTAGGCAACGGCTCCGGAACGGAACAGTTCACCATTTTTTTCGCCATCGACCCAATAGGTCAAATAACTTACATCACCAACACCAGACAAGGAATCATCCACGCCCTGCAACGTAATATTCCTTGCTTCTGTTGTTGACCAAATAGGCAGACCGTCAGGAGCTGTGCCTCCTCCATAGTTCATTCCCCAAGAGAAATCACCCACAGAGGGAGCTGTCACATCAACTACAAAGTTGAATTTGTCGGTTTGTACAGAACTTCCCTGGGAGGATAGGATCTCAGCCTTCAGGCTGTATTCCCCCTCTGCGGGAGCTGGCAGTTGAAGTTCCGCGCCATAGTAGGATTTTCCACCCACTGTGATGCGGTCCGTTGCCCCAAGAAGGTGGCTGGTCGCTGTCGAAACCACTGTTCCATCCGACCTGAGCATCGAGATCTTGACCTTTCGGTCGATACCGGCGCTCAAGGCAAACGTAATGTTGCCTGTGGGGTTGGCGTAAGTGGTGTTCGGTGACAGAGACCGTTGCGTACCATCTGGAGCCTTAAAGGTATATTCCAGCAACTCTGCATGAGCAGCACCAGCGGTAATAACCGCCAGAGCTCCAAGCAACGCCGGAAGTTTAGGCTTAAAATTGATCATCGCATTCTCCATTCGTTTTGAGTTACAGGAACCCAATATCGGAGGTTACGGGATGGTGTGCATAAACATGGGCTGTGAAAGTGCCCTTTTTGAGCAAATGAGGAAAGAGTTGAGAATTTGTTATGACTAGGGGCTGTTGATCTTTGTTGTTCACAGATTAATCAGACCATATTGGCA
>JBLIZM010000003.1:0-10552 GCA_048859855.1 Trichlorobacter sp. | reverse complement strand
TGCCCAGGGGGTTACCGCAGCATCTGCTGGTAACCATGCGCAAGGGGTTGCCTATGGGGCAGACCTGCTTGGGGTGGCGGCTGATATTTTTATGCCGGAATCAACGCCTCAGCAGAAGGTACAGGCCACCAAGGATCTGGGGGCGTCCGTCCACCTAGTGGGTGCTAATTATGATGAGGCAGCAGCGGCAGCAAAACAATATAGTGCTGCAAACCAGACGGTCTTCGTTCACCCCTTTGATGACCCGTTGGTTATCGCGGGACAGGGAACCATTGGCTTTGAGATAATTCGGGATCTCCCTGACGCTGATACCGTGGTTGTTCCGATTGGTGGTGGTGGGTTGCTTGCCGGTGTTGCCCTTGCGATGAAACAACAGCGGCCAGATATCCGGCTGGTTGGTGTACAGGTCTTGGCAGCACCTTCAATGGCACGAGCACTTGAGGGTGGATCTCCGGTGGATGTTGATATTCAGACAACGATTGCAGATGGCATTGCGGTGAAGAAGGCGGGTGCCCTAACCATGCCGATTATTCAAAAGCTGGTAGATGATATCGTGCTTGTTTCTGAAGAAGAGGTTGCGCTCTCAATTGTTACGCTGCTGGAACGGTGCAAGCTGCTGGTTGAAGGGGCTGGCGCGGTTTCGCTGGCGGCAGTACTGCATCGTAAGCTTGCTCTTCGGTCTGGTGAACGGGTTGTCTGTCTGTTGTCAGGTGGTAACATTGATGTCCGGACTATTGCAACGGTTGTTGAGCGTGGGTTATTGGCTGCCGGGCGGTATCTCCAGCTGCGCGTAGAGCTTGTGGACGCTCCTGGGGCCCTGTCCCGGCTCGCCTCGGCACTTGCAACCGTCAAAGCCAATATCAATGAAATCAAACATGATCGCCGAACACGTGATCTGATGCTCGGTGAAACTGCCGTTGAACTGGTGCTTGAAACGCGGGGCAGAGAACATGGAGCAGAGATTATCGAGCAGCTACGTGCATTGGGGTACCGTGTTCATGCCGCATAATGCTGAAAAAAGAATAATAGTTACCGGGGCTGCCGGATTTATTGGATATCATGTCTGCACGCGACTGCTTGCGCAAGGGTACACCGTTTGGGGTCTTGATAATTTTAACCCCTACTATGCGGTTTCCTTGAAGCAGGCCCGGTTTGGTTTGCTAGAAACACAACCGGCGTTTCATGGATGTCATCAGGATATAACTGATAAGCCGGCATTGCAGCGGCTAATGGAGAGCGTTGCTCCCAAGGCGGTTATTCACCTGGCTGCGCAAGCGGGGGTACGCTACTCGATCGAGAATCCCGATGCCTATACCGCGAGCAACCTTATTGGTTTCATGAATATATTGGAAGGGGTGCGCCATAGTGGCACCAAGCATCTGATATATGCTTCATCAAGCTCTGTGTATGGGGCAAACAGAAAAACTCCCTACGCGGTACATCAGGCGGTAGATCATCCGGTATCACTGTATGCGGCAACGAAGAAGTCCAATGAGTTACTTGCCCATGCGTATGCTTCGCTTTATGATATCCCGATGACCGGGTTGCGCTTCTTTACGGTCTATGGTCCGTGGGGACGGCCTGATATGGCTTATTATGAGTTTACCCGTCGAATCATTGCGGGAGAACCGATTACGCTTAATAATCAGGGGATGATGAAGCGTGACTTCACCTTTATCGATGATGTTGTTGAAGGAATCGTGCGTCTGATCGCACATCCTCCGGCCCACAATCCAGGCTGGGACGCTGAGGAGCCGAATGCTGCTACCAGCGATGCGCCATGGGCTATCCACAATATCGGGAATGCGCAACCGGTTGACCTGTTTAGCTTTGTCAGCGAACTGGAGAGGGTGATTGGCCAAAAAGCGGTTGTTCAGTTTGCTGATATGCAGGCAGGAGATGTTTTGGAAACCAGTGCAGACTGCACATCACTTTATCAGTTGACCGGGTTTACCCCTAGAACTTCGCTGGCAGAGGGACTAGATCTGTTTGTCCGATGGTATCGCACGTATTATGGTGTGTGATAGCTGATATGGGGTCGCTTTACCCGATATGGGGCATTGTTCTTTTTTCGTCAATCGTAATCGAGATGTGGTACTCGCTATAAACGGTTAGTATTACGAGACGTTTTATTTTTTTAGTAAATTGGCACAAAGTCTGCTATATAACTGGTATCAAAATTCCATTAGGAGGATGTATCCAATGAAAAAGATTATTGCTTCCATGATCGCTACTGTTGCATTTGCTGGTTTTGCTTTCGCTGCTGAGGCTCCGAAGGCTGCTGCACCTGCTGAGAAGGCTCCTGCAGCTGCTGCTGAGAAGGCACCTGCAAAGAAGAAGGCTGCTAAGAAAGCTAAGAAGGCTAAGAAAGCAGAGAAGAAAGCAGCTGCTCCTGCTGCACCTGCTGCACCTGCTGCTCCTGCTGCTCCTGCTAAGTAATTTCTTCAGTCTACTGAAGGTAAAAAAGGTCGCACATTTTGTGTGGCCTTTTTTTATGGTCTCTTGCGGTATGTTTTGGTGGTGTGCAAGCAGCTCAAGGTGTAGCGCGATGAGCTAGCTGTTGGATCATGACTAATATCATGAGTCTATTGCTAGCTTTTGCTGATAAGAGGATAGCATCACCGCGTGTCTCGGGATCAAAAAAGAGCGACATGAATATTCATGTCGCTCTTTTTGCACCAAGTATGGTGTTAAACTATTATTTGCTGTGTTTTGCCAGGTAGCTTGCAACACCTTCAGCAGTTGGTTTCATTGCCTCATCGCCTTGCTTCCAGTTAGCTGGGCAGACTTCGCCGTGGGTGTCGGTGAACTGGAGGGCATCCAGCATGCGGATTGCTTCGTCAACGCTACGGCCAAGTGGCAGGTCGTTGATGACGCAATGACGTACAGTCCCATTCGGGTCGATCAGGAAGAGACCACGCAGCGCAACGGTTGCTGGGTGCTCGATACCGTAGGCCTTGGTGATTTCCTTGTTCATATCAGCAACCATTGGGAATTGAACCTGACCAATGCCGCCGTTCTCGATAGGGGTGTTCTTCCATGCAAGGTGGGTGAACTTTGAGTCAATGGAGACGGCCAGAACTTCACAGTTACGCTTCTTGAACTCGTCAAGTTGCTTGTTGAATGCCAGAATTTCCGATGGGCAGACGAAGGTGAAGTCAAGTGGGTAGAACAGCAGGTATACATACTTGCCAGCATAGCTTGACAGCGTTACTTGTGCAAAGCTGTTGTCTGCCATAACTGCATCAGCGGTAAAATCAGGGGCTTGTTTGGTTACGAGTGTGCAAATTGACATTGTATAGACTCCTTTGTGGTGTGTTTTCCTCAAATGGGATTTTGTTTATATGAAAGATTATTACCAAGGAGCAGGCGAGCTGTCAAGAGGATAAAAATGATCTTGTTTGTTTTTTACAAATAGGGTGAGAACAACCGGGCGATCCCATCCCGTACTCTGATGGGAAGTGGCCTGTGATCCATTTCCTGCAGGCTGACCCTGTGTGAGAAGTTGAGAATTTCCTCGACATATTGGTTCAGGCTTTCAGTTAAATAGGCATCATAGACAGAAAGGTTCAGTTCAAAATTGAGCCGCAAGCTTCGGGTATCGAGATTAGCTGAGCCGATCAGCGACCAGACATCGTCAACCGTCATTAGCTTTGTGTGATTAAAAGGTGGCGGCTGTTCAAAAATAGTCACGCCATTTTGAAGAAGCTCCCAGTAGGTCGCGCGGGATGCCCAGCTCACAAAAGGGAGGTTGCTAATTTTGGGTACGACCAGGGTGACATCAACGCCACGGAGTGCCGTTGTAATCAGTGCCGACACCATCGCACGATCCGGGATGAAATAGGGGGTCATAATCCAGATGTTTTTTTGAGCTGCGGTTAATGCGCCGGTAATCAGCAGTTCCAGCATGCGGTGTTCACGGTCCGGGCCATCCGACACAACCCGCACCAGTGCCTCTCCCTCGCGAACCGGTGCGGAGTCTGAATCAATACATGGTAAATCAATGACATCACCGGTAACAAAGTGCCAGTCGTCGAGAAACGAAAGCTGTAAATCCTTTACTGAAGGTCCCCGTACTTTAAAATTGATGTCACGGGTTGCGTGATCAGGGCTGACCTTCTCAAGGCAGTGATTGGTGCGTATGTTCATGCCACCGGTAAATGCGAGACTGCTATCAACAATCAAAAGCTTTCTATGATTGCGCAGATTGATAAAGGGGCTCTTGTAGAGTGGCAGATACGGGTGAATTGAAACATTTTGTCCTTTAAGTACGGTTCTGATCGGGTGTTTACTATACAACTCTCCTAAGGCATCAACAATAATCCGAACGTGAACACCTCGAGAGGCGGCGCTCCTAAGGGCTTCGGCAAACGTTTCACCGACACCGTCACCATCGAATATGTAGCTACTGATGTGAATGCTGTCGGTAGCATGTTCTATTGCGGCAAGCATTTCTGGATAGGCCTGCTCCCCATTAAACAGAGGCAGGACGGTGTTGCCGGAAAGAGTGGAGTTTCTGGTTACCCGGTCAGCGAGATGCTCTAGGTTGCGAAAGGCTCTGAATCGGTCAGGGAGCGAATGTACGGTGAATGCTTCAGCACCGGTTGTGCGGAAGTATGGTGTGTGATGGCGATAGAGCCTATGGGCTTTTCGGCGGATCCGATTGATCCCCAACAACCAGTAAGACAGTGGACCAAAGACCGGAATCCCAAGGTTAATAATAAGCCAGAGTAAAGCCGAGCGGGGATCACGCTTATTAAGCAAAGCGTGAATCGTTCCTTGGATACTGGTGAATACGATGATGGCAATCAGTACCCAGAGGCCGATATCATCTATGATGCTTTCGTCAGCCCATCTCAAGATAGAGCCCACCGTCTTGCTCGATGACTTTCCAGGTTGCAAGCGTAAAGGAAGGGTGTTCTTTGCACCCTCCAGAAGAGAGATTAAAGCGGTAGCCATGCCGCGGGCAGGAAATATAGTCTTCTTTGACCAGGGCCTGATTCATTGGGGCCCCTTGGTGTGGGCACTCCTTTTCTACGGCGTAAAATGAGCCTTTGTGGTTAATGATCAGGATAGACGCTCCATTAACAAGCACCTCTTTTTTAGTGCCTGCCGGGATTTCCTGTGCTGATGCTGCATAAACCATATCCACCTCCCCATCCCGTCTACTGTCGTATTGTCGTGCTGCCCTATTTTCTGGCGCAGGGTATTTTATTGTGCTGTTTTTTTCGGCACCACTTCCGGTGGCCCAAAATGCGTCGCTTGTAACATGCCGATATTAAAAGAATTATTTTTTGGCACGGCTCATGCTTTTGTGCTGATGCGTCCGAGCTCCGTAGTAATCTGTTGCATCTGTATTTAACTAGTAACGACCATGAATGGCAACAGAAGAATCGGTTGGTGATGCAGATTTCGTTAGGAGGTAGGTTATGAAACTCGTGGAAGCAATTGTGAAGCCTTTCAAGCTTGATGAAGTTAAAGAGGCACTCATGGAAGTCGGAATCGAGGGGATTACGGTCACCGAGGTCAAGGGGTTTGGGCGACAAAAGGGGCATTCTGAGCTGTACCGTGGCGCAGAATATGTTGTGGACTTTATTCCGAAGGTTAAAATTGAGCTGGCGGTCACTGATGAACAGGTGACGAAGGTCGTTGAGATAATTCAGAACGCAGCTAAAACGGGTCGTATTGGTGACGGTAAGATCTTTGTTCTGGGGCTTGAAGAAGCAGTCCGGATTAGAACGGGTGAAACCGGGGCGAATGCGATTTAGGAACATAGCGAGGGAGGTTTATTATGAAGTCTAAGTTTGCACTACTGATGGTTGTTTTCTCTCTGGTTACGGTTTTGACTCCATTGTCTGGTTTTGCAGAGGAGAAAAAAGAGCCGGCAGCAGCAACGGCTGCCGTGGCAACAGCGCAGGACGCTCCTGCGGCAGCAACGGCAGCCCCTGTAGCTGCAGCTCCTGCTGCTCCAGCACTGCCTGATGTTAAGCCGGTTTTGAATACAGGTGATACGGCCTGGATGCTTGTTTCTTCAGCGTTAGTTTTACTGATGCTGCCGGGGTTGGCGTTATTCTACGGTGGTATGGTTCGCCAAAAGAACGTCCTGTCTACTATTATGCACTCACTGGTTGCGATGGGAATCGTTGGGGTGCAGTGGACCGTCATTGGCTATTCACTTTCATTTGCTCCGGATTGGGGTGGTCTTGGGTTAATCGGAAACTTTAGTAAATCGATGCTTAACGGCCTGATTATCATGAAGGATGCAGCCTCGGGGACGGTTGAGTGGGCGTTGTTCCAGAACTACACAAAAGAGGCGAGCGCAATTCCTGAGCTAGTTTTTGCCATGTATCAAGCGATGTTCGCCATGATTACTGTAGCACTGATTTCGGGTGCCATTGCCGAGCGGGTTAAATTTTCAGCATACTGTCTGTTTGTATTATTCTGGACCACACTGGTATATGATCCGCTCGCTCACTGGGTTTGGATGGCTGATGGATGGCTTTTCAAAAAAGGCGCGCTTGACTTTGCTGGTGGAACGGTTGTTCACCTTTCATCAGGGGTCTCCGCATTAGTGTTCCTTGCATTCCTGGGCAAGCGGCATGGATTCCCGAATGAGCGGATGGCTCCCCATAGCCTGCCAATGACACTGCTTGGTGTTGGCCTACTCTGGTTCGGTTGGTATGGTTTCAACGCGGGATCGGCCGTTGTCGGTGCAAATAACGCAGATGCAGCCGGTGGACTTGCAGCGCTTGCCTTTGCAACAACGACGATTGCCCCTGCAGCCGCTGGATTAACCTGGATGTTTGCGGAATGGATTCATGCAGGTCGTCCATCAGCTCTTGGATTTGGATCAGGTGTTGTAGCAGGTCTGGTCGTGATTACCCCAGCAGCCGGTTTTGTACAGCCGGGAGCAGCGTTACTGATGGGTGTTGCAGCAGGTCTGGTTTGTTATGGTGGCATTCTCCTGAAAGCCAAGTTTAAGTATGATGACTCATTGGATGCGTTTGGTGTGCATGGTATCGGTGGTATGTTCGGTGCGATTGTAACCGGTGTGTTTGCAACTGTAGGTGCGACAGGGTTGATTGCTGGAAATATGAAGCAGTTGATGATTCAGGTTATTGCCGTTGTTGCAGCAGCAGCGTATGCCATTATCGTTACATTTATCATTACCTTCATTCTGGACAAAACAATTGGTCTGCGGGTCGATAAAGAAGATGAGATTATGGGTCTTGACCAAACGCAACATAGTGAATCAGGCTACAACATGTAAAAGGGATCGAATCCCTAATGGAATTACGATAGGCACCGCTACTGGTGCCTATCGTTGTTATAAAGCCTAAAACGTATAAAAAGCTTGCATTTGAAGAGTGGTACATGATAAAAAAGCAGTCCGTGCCGAGGTGGTGGAATTGGTAGACACGCAAGATTCAGGTTCTTGTGCTCGCAAGGGTGTGCTGGTTCGAGTCCAGTCCTCGGCACCAATCAAAAACATAACTACTTGATTTTATTGCAAGTAATTTAAGAAAAATTAAAGGTTTTCTTGTGCTAGTACACAATTTTGTACACACGGGAAAACCTTTTTTCTATGCACTATCTCTCCAAGATTCGTCAGACCTATTATTTCCGATTGCGTATTCCACAAGAACTGGTGCTTTATTTTGGGTGCAGGGGACTTAGATTAGAATAATATTTAATTCCTCGCGGGTCTCATTAAAAACATTGACGTTCACGACGTAGTATAATATATTATTTAAACGCATGCTTCGTAATAATAACCGGTAAGTTAGCTTTCACCCCTTTCTAAGCTAACTTCCGGTTATTATTTTTTTGTGGGTTTTTGCCAAGATCTTATGTTAAAGTTGAAATAGAATAAATACTACAATTAGTTACTCCTTTCTATTGGAGGGAGAAAGTTTGGAACACGGCCGTGAATGAATGGCTTATTAGGATTTATTTGTATGTTTTATTCTATATCGATAAATCTGTGAATAGTCTATTGTGCCCATATTTCATAGCATTAAAAGTATTATCTTAATATTGATTGAGACTTAAAGGCTTTCTCCTATCGTTGAGACGTGTGAGAAAGCCTTTGACATTTACACTTTAATCGTAAGGGTTACAGATGTCAGTTAATTTATTACAAGTCGAGAAACCTGCCCGTTATATGGGCGGTGAAATGGGCTCAGTTGTAAAAATGGATGCTGAGCTATACATTGCCTTAGCGTTTCCTGATGTTTACGAAGTTGGCATGAGTCATCTTGGGTCAAAAATCCTTTATGATGTGCTCAACACGTTATCATGGGTGGCGGCTGAGCGTGTGTATACTCCTTGGCCTGATATGGCTGCTCTGTTGCGTCAGGGAGCCGAAACGTTATGTACCCTGGAGACGTCCAGGCCTCTTGTTACCTGTGATATTGTCGGTTTTACGCTACAGTATGAGCTTGCCTGTACGAATATTCTCGCTATGATGCACCTTGCCGGAATCCCGGTACGTTCTGTTGATCGTACAGCGGAAATGCCTCTTGTTATTGGTGGTGGTCCCGGTGCCTATAATCCGGAGCCATTAGCTCCATTTTTCGATGCATTCTTGATAGGAGATGGTGAAGAAGCGGTTATTGAGATTGCAGAGGTTGTACGTTGTTGGAAAAAAGATGGTGCCCAAAATAAAGAGGAGTTACTGAGAAACCTCTCCCAAATAGCTGGTGTCTATGTCCCCTCCTTTTTTAATGTTCTTTATCAAGAGGATGGCACGATAGCTTCTGTTACACCGTGTTACCCCGAATACAATACCGTCACCAGGCGCTACCTCCCTGATCTCGAGCAGGCGGCCTTTCCAACAGAGCCAATCGTGCCGTTTATGAAAACCATTCATGATCGGGTTGCGATTGAAATAGCACGTGGCTGCACGCGGGGATGCCGTTTTTGTCAGGCAGGGTATATCTACCGTCCTTTGCGTGAACGTTCCCCCGAGACTATCCAAAGCCTTATAGAACAGTCACTAGAATCATCAGGGTATGATGAAATTTCACTACTTTCATTATCCACCGGTGACTATGGCTGTATAGAACCGTTATTACAGAACCTCATGCGTCGCTATGCCGCCAGCAGGGTAGCGGTTTCCCTCCCCTCATTGCGGGTTGGTACCCTGACGGAGGAATTGATTGAGGAAATACAAAAAGTACGAAAAACAGGATTTACTTTAGCCCCTGAGGCGGCGACCGAGCGGTTACGGCAGGTCATAAACAAAGGGATATCAGAGCAGGATCTGATAGAAAACACCTATAACGTCTTTAAGGCCGGATGGCGTTTAATTAAGCTGTATTTCATGATGGGATTGCCAACGGAAACCAAAGAAGATCTTGCAAACATTCCTGAGCTCGCTGCGGTTGTCAAACGTCAGGCGAAACGGGCGGGAGGTCATGGGGATGTTAATGTCGCGGTCAGCACCTTTGTGCCGAAACCCCATACCCCATTCCAGTGGGAACGTCAGTTGAGCATGGCGGAAACAAAGGAGCGCCAGCTTTTCCTGAAAGAAGCATTGCGTAAGCGTCGCCTTAACTTTAAATATCAGGATGCCGCCCTCTCGTTTATTGAAGGGGTCATTGCCCGGGGGGATCGTCGGTTAGCTGATGTTATCGAGCGCGTGGTAGAGGCTGGAGCGCTTTTTGATGGGTGGAGTGAGCACTTCTCCCTTAGCCGTTGGCTTGAGGCGTTTAATGCGGTAGGGATAGATCCTGAGTGGTATCTGCGCGAGCGTGCATTAGATGAAGTACTCCCCTGGGATCATCTTGATGCGGGAATTACTAAAGAATTTTTGCTGCGCGAGCGGCAAAAAGGGTATGCGGAATCCGGTACAGTCGATTGTCGACATGGTGTCTGCTCACGCTGTGGTGTTTGTGATTTTAATGTGATACAAAATAAGACCGTTGAAATGCCGGCTGACAGGCCGATTGTTGCTAGCCAGCCAGATTCGGCGGTTGCACGGCAACAGCACCGTATACGACTTCAGTTTAGTAAGACCGGATCATTACGCTACCTGAGCCATCTTGAGTTTATTAACTTCATGACTCGGGCGGTTCATCGGGCTGGAGTATCAATTTGTTATAGTAATGGCTTCCACCCGCATCCTCGTTTTTCCTTTGCGACAGCCACCTCCGTTGGTGTTGAGTCCTATGCAGAGTATATTGATCTCTTTGTCTACGAGATGGGTGCTGACGAGGTGATGGATCGGTTAAACGCGATTGCGCCGGAGGGGATGCGTATCCTCTGTGCAGAAGAGGTGCCGCTTAAGGCAGCGGCGTTGTCTCCGTTGATCGAGGCCACAACCTACCGTATTGACGTTGTCGGACTGGATGCACCAACGATGGAGTCGAAGCTATCAGATTTTATGGGATTGGAGAGCTATCAGATTGTTCGCAGTAAAAAGGGGCAGGAGCAGCAGCTTGACCTTCGTCAGCAGGTGGTATCTGCAACGACGGAGGGAGCTTCGCTGGTGCTCACCGCGCGGCGTGGCAAGCCAATGGAGTTTGCTGCTGCGATTATGGGGAGTCTG
>JBLIZM010000002.1:0-4351 GCA_048859855.1 Trichlorobacter sp. | reverse complement strand
CTGCTTGGTGCCGACCCCCTTGACCAGACTATCAAGCTGGGAACTAATGACGTTGGCTTCGTGCAGTGCTGTTTCCTTAGGGATCGAGATAAGTAAAAACCAGGTTTGATTGGCGATGGGTACGGTTATTGGGTAGCGAGCCAAGATAGCGTTATCGGTTTGCAGTATGGCATCGCTGTTATCAAGCAACTGCTGCCAACTAGCGCTTTCTATAGCGGATAATTCACTTAATGGCCTGCCCAGCTTGTCTGGATGACGGTTGCTGCCGATGAGCAGGTGTTTGTTGCTCAGCAGCAACACGGTGGCTTTCCCTGAGTAGAGCGTATTGCCTAGCTCAACGGTTTGTTGCTGAAACAGGGGAAGGTTGATATCAACACCGGTAATGCCGACGAATTGTTTACCATTGAGGATGGGAACAGTCAGGCTGGTCATCAACTCCTTGTGTCCGGGAGATATTTCGTAGACATAGGGCTCCATCAGACAGGGCCGCAGCGTCTCCTTGCCACAGAGATACCACTCTCCATTGCGGATACCAAACTCATTGAGTGTGGTGTCATATTTGGCATCACTGGCGGCTTTGTCCACAGTTTGTTGTGTAACCGTGCCATCCTGACTGCGGGTAAAGTAGATCTCCAGCGTGCCCTTATCCTTGACGGAGTGAGAAGCTCCGGCTGCCCAGTCACTATCCTTATCGTGGTAACTATTAGCTTCAAATTGGGCGTAAATGGAACTGACTTGTTACTCCTTGCTGATGATCCCCTTGAGAAGTTCTTCCAACTGCGCGCGGCTTGGTGCAGTGGATGGCTGCTCGTAGCCTTGGGATAACATACCGGCCACCGTTGCCGGAACCCGGTAGGATTGATTGATAAAGGTAGCGATCTGTTCGCCATAGCGACCACTTAAGCCAGCCAGGCGCTGACCTACCTCGACGGTAAGGGCATTACGGGTCTTGCTGACAATATCCCGGTTCGCTGATTGCAGCCCATTCCAGAGAAACAAAGTGGTAACCAGGCTGCTCAGTAGCAGGATGATGGTGACGAAGAGCAGGAGTTTATTTTTCAGGGACATCTGTTCCATGGATTGTCATCCTCGATTGTCGTGTCTCCTTTAAATCCTAGTCAATAAACCGCACTAGTGCTGGTTTTATATCCTGCCAGGATGATTGGGATCGTGAGCGCTTGAGGGTATAATTTGCTGAAGTTGTATTGCCTGAATGGACTGCCCTGATGACTCCGATGCCGGTTGCTGAACTTGATTATCCTTTCCCTCCCAAGCCTGCGCCATTGAGTGTGGAGCAACAGGCTGAGTATCGTAGCCGAATCAAACAGTTGCTGAAGGAGCGGGATGCGGTTCTGATTGCTCACTACTATACGGATCCGGAGATCCAGGCGCTGGCCGAAGAGACGGGGGGCTTTGTTGGTGACTCACTGGAGATGGCCCGTTTTGGTAAGGAGCATGCGGCCAAGCGCCTGATTATTGCCGGCGTGCGTTTCATGGGCGAATCCGCCAAGATCCTGAGCCCGGAAAAGCAGGTGTTGATGCCAACCCTCAAGGCGGAGTGTTCACTGGATCTGGGTTGTCCCGTCGATACCTTCAGCGACTTTTGCGATGCTCATCCAGATAGAACCGTGGTGGTTTATGCCAATACCTCGGTAGCGGTAAAGGCTCGCGCAGACTGGATTGTTACCTCCAGCATAGCGGTGGAGCTCATCGAGCATCTGGATGCCCTGGGCGAGAAGATCATCTGGGCACCGGATCGTCACCTTGGTGCCTATATTGCCGGTAAAACCGGGGCGGATATGCTGCGCTGGCAGGCGGCCTGCATAGTGCACGACGAGTTCAAATCTCGCGCCTTGCAACAGCTTAAGCTGCAACACCCTGATGCCGCGGTGCTGGTGCATCCTGAGTCGCCAGAGGCTGTGATTGCCATTGCTGATGCGGTGGGCTCCACCAGTCAGCTTATCAAGGCGGCAAAGATGTTGCCGCAGCAGAAACTGATCGTGGCCACGGATCGGGGGATCTTCTACAAGATGCAGCAGGCCTGTCCGGACAAGATCATGATTGAAGCGCCCACTGGCGGTGATGGTGCCACCTGTCGCAGTTGTGCCCACTGTCCGTGGATGGCCATGAATGGCCTGGTAGCCATCTGCTCGGCGCTGGAGGAGGAGGCCTCCGGTCACGAGATCCTAATCGAGGAGAGTCTGCGTCAAAAGGCACTGGTACCTCTCAATCGCATGTTGGAGTTTGCTGCCGGATTGCAGCAGAAAGTGACCAGTAATATCTGAACCCGAGTCAGAGGGCTAGCGGGGCTGGCTCTGCGGCAGAAGCTTAAGATACGAATATAAATATCCATATAAATCAATGAGATATATCTTGTTGATTTATATGGATATTTTATATCTATTTGATTTTATTGGTTTTTTGTCAAAACAAAAGGCGGCCATCAGGCCGCCTCTTTAATCGCAATCACCAATTACTTGGAGATGTGAGCGATCAGCTCCAGAACCTTGTTGGAGTAACCGATTTCGTTGTCGTACCAAGATACAACCTTAACGAAGGTGTCGGTCAGCTGGATACCAGCCTTGGCGTCGAATACGGAAGTGCAGGTTTCACCTACGAAGTCGTTGGAAACAACTTCATCAGTGGTGTAGCCCAGAACACCCTTCATGGCGCCTTCAGAAGCAGCCTTCATGGCAGCACAAATTTCTTCGTACTTGGCAGGCTTCTTCAGGTTAACAGTCAGGTCAACAACAGAAACGTCCGGAGTCGGAACGCGGAAAGCCATACCAGTCAGCTTGCCCTTCAGTTCAGGGATAACTACGCCAACAGCCTTGGCAGCACCGGTAGAAGACGGGATGATGTTTTGAGCCGCGCCACGGCCACCACGCCAATCCTTAGCAGACGGACCGTCAACGGTCTTCTGGGTAGCGGTAGTAGCGTGAACAGTGGTCATCAGACCAGATTCGATACCCCAAGTGTCGTTCAGAACCTTGGCGATAGGAGCCAGACAGTTGGTGGTGCAAGAAGCGTTAGAAACGATGTCTTGGCCAGCGTATTCGGTGTGGTTAACACCCATTACGAACATCGGGGTAGCGTCCTTGGACGGGCCAGTCATGACAACCTTCTTGGCGCCAGCAGTGATGTGCTTGCGAGCGGTAGCGTCGTCCAGGAACAGACCAGTACCTTCAGCAACAACGTCAACACCGATAGCATCCCACTTCAGGTTAGCTGGGTCACGTTCAGCGGTAACACGAACAGTCTTGCCGTTTACAACCAGATTGCCGTCCTTAACTTCAACGGTGCCCTTGAAGCGGCCGTGAGTTGAGTCGTACTTCAGCATGTAAGCCATGTACTCAACGTCGATCAGATCGTTGATGCCCACTACTTCAATGCCCAGATCCGCACGCTCGAAAGAAGCACGGAACACGAAACGACCGATACGGCCGAAACCGTTAATACCTACTTTGATAGTCATAGTTGTACCCAACGTTTGTTGTTCAACAGAAAAAATCCGCTTGTAAATTTACAAGAACACGGGGATGAGTCAACCAGAAACGCCCTTTTAATTGCGAAATATCATAAAAAGGCCTGAAAGTTTTTTCCCAAACTGACAGGAGTTTTTACTCGCCATTTGGACGCGCCGGAACAACTCCGGAATCAAGCGGTGAAATAATGCGCAATGTAACCCTTTTCGTAAAGGAATAGCCGTAAAACGGCTTTTCTGAGTGTCTATGAGGTCACATTCGCCCGTTGTCAGATATGGGAAAATTGGCGTCGGAGGCGTTAGCGATTTCTGGTATGGCTCGTAACGGGCTGCTAGCATATGTTTCCTCTGGGTCAGGGCATTAGCCCTGGCTCGTGAATCAATCAAAAAGAAGCGTAACAGCGGGAACACACCGACATGACAACACTGATTGAACAGTTAGCCAGTGCCAAGGGCATTGCTAATGATTATGTAGATGCTTGGGGCAATCCGGCTCAGGTCACTTTGGAAAGCAAGGCGGCCATGCTGGCGGCCATGGGTTACAAGGTGGATGACGAAGTGGCCCTGCAGGCCCAGTTGGAAGAAGAGAAACGCCAACACTGGCAACGTCCGCTGGATCCTGTGGTGGTTGTTCGCACTGGCGAAGCGATTTCTCTGGAGCTGCGTCTGCCCATCGAACTGGTCAACGAAGAGCTGACCTGGGAAGTAGCGACCGAGCAGGGTGAAACCGTCAAGGGAACACTGGTGCCGGTGGATGGTGAAATGGTTGGCGTTGCCCATTTTGGTGACGTGGAATACCAGGCTTATCGTGTTGCCATCACTGCTGATTTGCCACTGGGTTACCATGAGCTGACCGTGAAGAAGGCT
>JBLIZM010000001.1:0-3620 GCA_048859855.1 Trichlorobacter sp. | reverse complement strand
CTACCCCGGCAGGCAATTGCTGCGGCGTCATGGAATGAGTACGGTGCCGTGATTCTCGTTGATGACCTCGCTCAGGCAGCCAGTTTCTCCAATAGGCTCGCCCCCGAGCACCTTGAGCTTGCGGTTAATGATCCATTTGCATTGTTACCATTGATTACCAATGCCGGTGCAATCTTTATGGGGCACTATACACCGGAGGCGGTTGGTGATTATCTTGCCGGACCAAATCATACACTACCGACGGGGGGGACGGCTCGGTTCTTCTCGCCGTTGTCAGTCGATGACTTTGTTAAGAAGTCATCACTGATCTATCTCTCCCCTGAAGGGTTGCAGCGACTGGGGAGTGATGTTGTTACCCTCGCAGAACTCGAAGGGCTTGATGCCCATGCCCGCTCGGTATCGGTACGGACCGGTGGAGGGGTACCATGTTCATAAGGCCGGCCATTGCAGCTATGGATGGGTATGTCCCTGGTTTTCAGCCTGAGGACATTGATAGCTGGATTAAGCTAAACACCAACGAGAATCCTTATCCTCCGTCTCCGCTGGTGGTACAGGCAATCCAGGAGGAGCTCGGGGAGCATGGCGCTTCCCTGAGAACCTATCCTAGTGCCTCAAGTCAGAAGCTTCGGGAAGTTGCGGCCTCGTTATATGGCGTGGACCCTTCCTGGGTCATTATGGCGAACGGCTCCGATGAGGTTTTAAATAACCTGATTCGGGCGACCACCGGTGAGGGGGACGAGGTTGGCTATCTTCACCCTTCATATTCATACTATGCGACCCTGGCACAGATTCAGGGGGGGGCGGTTCGGACCTTCCCGGTTAACGAACAGCTCGAGGTTGTTGATTTTCCTGAACGGTATACCGGCCGTATTTTCTTTTTAACCTGCCCGAACTCACCCCTTGGCTATCAGATGTCGCTCGAGCAGATTGAAGCGTTAGCTCGTCGCTGTGATGGTTTATTGGTGGTTGATGAAGCCTATGCAGACTTTTCCGATCAGACTGCCATTCAGTTGATACACCGGTATCCGAATATGGTGGTGACCAGAACCTTGTCAAAGAGCTATGCATTGGCGGGTATGCGTCTTGGGCTTGCAATTGCCCACCCGCCTGTCATCCAGGCACTCGACAAAATCAGGGATCACTACAATCTTGACCGGCTTGCTCAGGCTGCCTGTGTTGCCGCCTTGAGCGATCAGCAGTATTTCAAGGATCGTCGTGATGCGGTTGTGGCAACCCGTGAGCGCGTCCGAGAGCAATTGACCGCTGTTGGCTATAGCGTCTTGCCGTCTTTGGGGAACTTCTTGTTTGTGATACCTCCCGATAACAACGGGAAGCGGCTGTATCAAGGGCTCTATGATGCGCGCATTCTGGTGCGTCACTTTAGTGATCCGCTCCTAAGCCAGGGAGTCAGGATTTCAATCGGAACCGAGCAGGAGATGGAAGCGACGGTTGCCGTGATGACAGGACTAGTGCTAGGATAACCAGTAAGGAGTTTTATATGCGTTTTGCAACGAAGGAACGTATCACCGCAGAGACCTCAGTCAATTTGTCTTTGGCAATAGATGGCACTGGCGCAAGTAGTATCGACACATCGATACCGTTTCTCGATCACATGCTGACCCTGTTTGCCCGTCACGGGCTTTTTGACGTCACGGTCAAGGCGGTCGGTGATCTGGATATTGATTTCCATCATACGGTCGAGGATATCGGGTTGGTGCTGGGTGATGTTGTTCGCCAGGCGCTGGGTGACAAGCAGGGTATTGTACGGTACGGTACGGCACGCATCCCGATGGATGAAGCGCTGGCTGAAGTGACCATAGACCTGTCTGGGCGCCCGTACATGGTGTATGATGTTGCGCTGCCTAAGGTTAAAATTGGTGATTTCGATGCAGAGCTTGGTAAAGAGTTTTTTCAGGCTTTCACCAACACCTGTGGCTGTAACCTGCATGTCCGGTTACTCTATGGTGAAAACGTCCACCATATTCTCGAAGCCTGCTTTAAAGGATTTGCCCGGGCACTTGACATGGCGACCCGCCGTGATACCCGCATTGAAGGGGTTATGTCGACGAAGGGTACGCTTTAGGTAGGGGAAGCCTTTTCATGATACGTAAAACGGGGACTGGTCAGTGCTGATCAGTCCCCGTTTTGTTTTAGAAGCAAATAAAGAGTTATTTAATGGTTTTTAAGAGCTGCTGTGCTTTTTTAGCCTCTTCACTCTTTGGATAGCTACTGACGAGATTCTTCAAGAGATACTGTGTGCTCTTGATGTCATTAAGCTCCTTGAAAGAAAGGGCTTGCTTAAGCAGTGCCGCCGGAGCCTTGTCCCGTTGAGGGAATTGCTTTACGACCTCTTGGAATTCAAGAATTGCCTGCTCGTAGTTTTTCTCGGAGTAGTAGGTCTCGCCGAGCCAGTAACGTGCATTCGGGGCAAGCTCATGGCTTGGATTACGCTCGAGGAATTGGGTGAACTGGCCACGAGCGCCGGGCATATCCCCACCCTGATAGAGGGTCATCCCTTTCAGGTAGAGGGTGTCTGCTGATTGGGGGATCTCTTTGGCTGCCGGCTGCGGCGCTGGCTGGCTACTAAGCTCTTTAATTTTCTTGTTGGCATCATCAAGGGCCAACTGCATTTTCTGTAAACGCTCATCAAGAGCCAGTATCCGTTTTTCGGTATCCTCACGGAGTTTACCAATTTCTTCAGCCGGTTTTTTGCTTGCCACACCCTGATCTTCAACTTTACCGGTTACAGAGCGCATTTCTGATTTCACGCTCTCAATATTAGCTTGTAAATCTGCATCGGCCTTACGGAATCCTTGTAATTCCTCTTTCAAGCCACCCGTCTGGTCTTTAACTCCCTTTAGGTCCCGTTCAAGAGCATGGATACGGGTCTTTGACTCATCCTGGTCCTGGCGGACCGCATTAAGGGAGTCGGTTGTTGCACAACCGGCAAGCAGACAGCTGGCCATACTCAGGCCAAGCACTACCTGGTTTCTACGATTCATCACTAGGTCCTCCTTGTGAGTAACCAACACTGCATGTATACTATAGCTGATACGAGTTTACAAGCAGTCGGATGTTATGGGGGATATACAGGGAGCAGGGGATGCAGGAGCTTGGTAAGATGCTGGTTGTTGTCGGGTTGGTAGCGGTTGTTGCCGGCCTGATGGTGATGTTGTTGCCGAAGCTGCCTTGGTTAGGTCGGCTCCCTGGTGATATCGTAGTTAAGAAAGAGTCATTTAGTCTATATGCGCCATTAACGACGAGCCTGTTGCTTTCTGTTGTGTTGTCTTTGATACTCTGGTTTTTCAGGCGGTAGCTTTCTAAGCTGAACTCACTAACTCTATTTAGAAATATAAAAGGGATTAGCCTGTTGGCTAATCCCTTTTACTGTGTATGGCTCCCCACGCGGGACTCCCACCGCAATTTTTTCCGCCATCACTTCAGTTTTATGCTCAGCCCGGTCAAGAAAAATCATCCGAGAACGGAGTATCGGTTTCAGAGAATGCATGGCTGAAGCTACTACAAATTGTCGGTAACTATCAACAAATACCTATGATTTGGCACAGTCATGCGATTCAAGCGGCAATGCCCCTTTAATCGCCTCCCTGACAAACTCATAC